>CAMFQH010000195.1:0-3199 GCA_945980025.1 uncultured Lactobacillus sp. | reverse complement strand
CGTCTTGCTCACAATCGAAGATAGAGATAAGGAAAAGATCTTGCCAATTGCGAAGCGCTTTGCACGAATTGGTTACAGAATCTTTGCAACTAAGGGTACAGCCAACTTCCTTAAAAAGAACGACTTGCACGTAGAACTCGTGACGAAAGTACATGATGATGAACATGCTGACGATAACATCCTGAACGAATTACGCGATGGTCAAATTGATTTAGTGATCAATACGATGGGACATGATATTGAAAAGAATTCAGATGGCTTCATTATTAGACAAATGGCAATCCAACAAAACGTTCCGTTATTAACAGCTTTGGACACTGCGGATGCCTTGCTTAAATCGCTAGAAAATATATCATTTGCGACTAAGAGTTTGGATTAAAGGTAAATAAGAAGTAAAAAAGATGATCGAAAGATCATCTTTTTTAACTCGCACTTATTTTTCGTTTGCAACGTATCCGCTTTCATTGATACAATGCTCCTTGTAACTTTTTTACAAATATAGGGGAGAAAAATAATGAGTTATTTATTTCTATTCATTCCAGCAATCGGCTGGGGACTTATGCCGATGTTCGTTGCTGGGGTCAAGAAGAGTAACATTTACCACCAAATTTTAGGTACTGTGCTCGGTGCATTTATCTTTGGTGCTGTAATGACTCTCATTAAACGTCCAACTTTTGATGGCACTACATTTATGTTAGCAATGCTTGCTGGAGCTGCCTGGGTAATTGGTCAGGTCGGACAGTATTACAGTTATTCTAAAGTTGGTGTTTCTGAAACAATGCCAATTTCAACCGGTTTGCAATTAATTGGTGTACCACTTGTCGGAGTATTAATCTTCGGCGAATGGGCAAGTACACAATCTAAGATCTTTGGTTTCTTAGGAATTTTGGCCTTGATCATCGGTGTTGCATGTACTTCATTGACTGATAAGGGTACTGCCGAAGGTGGCAAGAAGAACCAAACAACTACTATGATTGTTTTGGTTTTGACTACTTTGGGTTACATCACATCAAGCTCAATTCCTAAGGCTTTGAAGGGTGATAACATCATGATTTTCTTTGGTGAAACCATTGGTATGTTGATCGCCACTGTGATTTACTTACTTGCAACTAAGAAAGTTGACGTTGTTAAAGAAAAGGAAAGCTACCAAGTTATTCCTGCAGGTTTGATTTATGCCGTAGCTGCACTTGCATATATCGTTTCAGTAAAGATGAATGGTGTTAACTTAGCTTTCGTCATGTCACAACTTTGCGTGGTTATTTCAACTCTTGGTGGTATTATCTTCTTACATGAACAAAAGACCAAGAAGGGTTACATCTATACTGCAATTGGTTTGGTATTAATTGTAGCTGGTGCTGTCTTAACTTCAGTATTTTAGCAAATTGGCAACAGATGTCTAATTTAGATATCTGTTGCTTTTTTTATCTACTTAGTAAGCAAATGAATTAAAATAGTAAGAAACAAGAAAAGTAAAAGTTAGGAGCCTCTTCTATGAATGACAACGTTGTATATGTAATCTGTGCACGGCGATATGCTAAAAATGGTGAAGTAATTGAACAAAACGTCCATGTTTATAGTTCATATCAAAATGTGATTGCCGCCTTTAAGCCATTTTTAGATATGCCAAATAAAGAAGTACATATGAATGGCAAAGATGAAATGCTGCAAGTAAGAATCTATGATCCTGCTAATGAATTTTTGACTAGATATCGTTTCGATATCTATGAAAAGAAAATCGATAATTTCTTTCCAGGAGGAACGGAACATGTTTAATAAAGAAGAAGCGTTAAAAAAGTTAAGCGAAGAAGAATACAACGTTACCCAAAAAGCTGCGACCGAGTACCCTTTTACAGGAAAATATGATAATTTTTATGACAAAGGAATCTACGTTGATGTGGTGTCTGGTGAGCCGCTTTTCTCTAGTGAAGATAAATATGATGCAGGGTGCGGCTGGCCTAGCTTTACTAAACCGATTAAGAAATTGACATATCATCGTGATCAATCTCACGGAATGGAGCGAACAGAAGTGAAAAGCCCCGAAGCTGATTCACATTTGGGCCATGTCTTTACTGATGGACCAGTTGACAAGGGCGGCTTGCGTTACTGCATTAATTCGGCTGCGTTAAAATTCATTCCATATGATAAGCTTGATCAGTCAGGATACGGAGAATATAAAAAATTATTTGAATAATAAAAAAGACAGGTATTCAAACATGAATATCTGTCTCTTTCTTTACTATTAATTATTTTTCGTAAAACTTAATCTCGGTATTAGCTAAATCAATTGTGTAGGTCTCATCTTCAAGTGGACGCTTAGTCATGCCCTGATCAGTGGAATAAATAATCAAAGCAAGCTTGCTACCAGATGGGATAGTGTAGTAGGTAGGTTGAAGCAAGAAGTCTAAGTCATAAAACTTATCGGCATCGATTGCTTCAGGTTTCTTCATATCCTTAAAGTTTTGTAAATTCATGTGAGCCTTAGTGATTAACTTAGCCTTGGTCTTCTTGTCTGGAACAAATTCTTGCAAGGTATCAGTACCAAAACGGTAGCCTAATTCTTGTCCGCCGCGCATTAAGAACTTAGGAGTAGCAGTTAATCGTTGTCTTTCACCAAGTTCAACTAAAGCAACGGAGATTTCACCCTTTGGAAGGCTACCAGAGACTCTAACTTTGACTTCTGGGCGACCCACGATCGTAGTAGGATGAATAAATTCGTCTGTTTCAAAACGTAGGCTTGGTTTAGCCCATTTTTCATCGCCACAGATAAACTTGTATTGCCAGTCGCTTTCTGAGATGCCAGATTTCTTAAATTCAGTGCCACCAACATCAGTGAAGCTCATCTTTGCCTTGCCGTTACCATCTTGGTAAAGTTCATGGTCATCTGTTGGATAGTAGATCTTTTCTTGACCTAATTCATCGCTCCAGTCTTTTTCTTCATGCCACTTATCAGCTTGCAGGTTATCTTGAATCATGACTGTTGGCCATTGGTTGTAGGCATTGTTTTCAAGACCAAGCAATTCATGAACAAACCAAAGATTCATTAAATCTGTGAAGTCGATTGAGACGAAATTGTTCATGTTGTAGTGTGGGCCTTGGTGCAAGAAGAGATGATGCTTCATTGGCATCTTGGATACTAGTTGCCAGATCTTGTAGACGTTCTTTGGCTTAACGTTCCAGTCGTTTAAACCATGAACTGAAA
>CAMFQH010000194.1:0-3200 GCA_945980025.1 uncultured Lactobacillus sp. | reverse complement strand
ATTGAACATATCATGCCACAGACAATGAGTAAATCGTGGCGTAAGAATATTTCTGATGAAGAACATGATGAATTTGTTCATACATTAGGGAACTTATCTATAACCGGATATAATTCTGAAATGTCTAATAAGAGTTTTACTGAAAAGAAACATATTTTAGAAGAAAATTCTAAAGCAATAATTCTTAATAAGGATGTAGTAGATAAAGATGAATGGACAATCACAGATATTAAGGCTAGAGCAGAGAGATTGGCAGATATACTACTGAATCGTTATGAATTGAATCCTATTGAAGATTCAAGAATTGAGTTTGAAGCTGTAGATAAAATTGGATTAGACAATTTAGATGCGACTACAGGAAGGAAATTAGTTTCATTTACTCTTGAAGGATCGAAGTATCCTGTTAAGTACTTTAAAGACGTTCCTCTTCAAGTCATTCAAATTTTAGACCAAGATAATCCTGATTTGCTGAAAAGCCTAGTTGGATTAACTTGGAAAGGAACATTAAACAATGCTAATCAAAATAATAGCTTCATAATTTGTCAAGAGGAAGATATTGATGACAAATTAAAGTGGAGTTACTCCAAAGTTAGAGATGATATCTATGTAATGACCGGTGGAAGTGCTCATCGTAATATGCATGTGCTTAAGCAAATAATTGAAGCATATAAGGTACCAAAAGATGAATTTTATCTTTCTGTTAAAGTGAAAGAAAATTAAATGAAATTACCAATCACAATAACTCAAATTGCACATCAGCCTAAAATATTGCCTTTAGATAAAATCGTTAAGAGCAGTGATTTTACGGTTAAGCAATTGAACCTAAATGCCGTTATTTCAAAGGAAGATGAAAATATAAGACCAACTGAGGTAGGAACCATAGTGGATTATCTTTCTCGCTATGTGCTACTTGCTGATGAGCATGCTTTTGATGTTGCAAATGATAAAGCCAAGCAGGATTTAATTCATGGAATTATTCCGGTTAAAGAATATAAGAAACTTTTAGATCAAGAAGAAAGATTAGGATATTTAGTTAAAGATCTGTCAGATGTGGATTCATTATCAGATGAAGCTATTTACTTGGCAACTGATATTTGTGCGTGGGAAGATGCATTTCGTAGTGGTCGATATGTTAAACCTAAAGTACATCCTGATAAGTTAACAACTGAACATATTAAAATGATGATTCAACGTGTTGAGGAATTCTTTGAAGAGTTTGGTTGGCCTATTAGGGATGCATTTTTTGCTAAGACTGAGAATGGCTTTGTCTCTGGAGATGGCGACTATCTTTTAAAGCATACGTTGTTAGATTTAAAAGTTTCAGTGCAAACTACTATGCAAATTTCATGGGTTCGCCAGTTGCTCTTGTATTATACGTTAGGATTTTATAATCATTTTAATAAAGAAGATATTGAGCGATTAATGATTTTCAATGCAAGAACAAATACCGTGTTTTTTATTGATATTGCTAATATTGATCAGTCCGTCTTTGAATTTGTTTACGATGCAGCTGAAAAACAAAGTAAGATTAATGAAAGAGAATTACGAAAGTATATAAATTAAATGTACTTCAAAGTGCATTTTTATTTTTCGAATATTTGTTCTTTGGTTATAGAGATTTTCTGCTGAAGAATGTAAAATATTACTTGAACGCTTTCATTGATATCAAACGAAAATTAGAAGGATTGAAAATTAATGTCAGAAGAAAAAGTTTTAACTAAAAAAGAATTAGAGAGTGCTTTATTTAGTGCAGCAGATGCATTACGCTCTAAAATGGATGCTAATGAATATAAAAATTATTTATTAGGTATTATCTTTTATAAATACCTTTCTGATAAGATGCTTTATCATGTCGGAGAAGTATTAGAAGGCAGACGCGATTTATCATTAGAAGAGAATCAAAAAATATATGAAGAAAATTTTGAAGACGAAGATCTTCAAGAAGAAATAAGAGAAACTTTTTCATATACTATTTCTCCAGAACATACTTTTACATATATTTTGAATGAAATTAATGGTACAGCTAGAACTAAAGATGGCAAAATCAAAACATTTCAAATATCAGATTTAGCAGATGCGTTTAATGATATTGAAAGTACTAAAGATAGTGACTTCGAAGGTTTATTTGCTGACGTTCAACTATATTCACCTCGATTAGGTACAAATGCCCAAAAACAAGCTGATACTATTGCAAATGTTATAAAAGCAATAGGTGATTTAGAATTAGTTAAGCAAGTTGATAATAAGGATACTTTAGGTGACGCTTATGAGTATTTAATCAGTCAATTTGCCTCTGAATCTGGTAAAAAAGCGGGCGAATTCTACACTCCGCAAGAAGTATCTGAACTTTTAACTAAGTTAACTTTAGTAGATAAAAATTATCCTGAAGAAATGACAGTATATGATCCTGCAATGGGGTCTGGTTCTTTACTTTTAAACTTTAAAAAGTATATTAAATTGGCCAATGGTCAAGCGGATAAAATCTTCTATTATGGTCAAGAAATTAATATGTCTACCTATAATCTTGCAAGAATGAACATGATTTTACATGGTGTAGATTCTTCAAATCAAGAATTAAGACGTGGAGATACTCTAGATGAAGATTGGCCACCTGTTTCTAAAACTATGTTTGATGCTGTGGTAATGAATCCTCCATATTCACTAAAATGGTCAGCTAATAAGGGATTCTTACAAGATCCAAGATTTAGTCCATATGGAGTATTACCTCCCAAATCAAAAGCTGATTATGCATTTCTATTGCATGGTTTCTATCATTTAAAGAATACAGGTACTATGGCTATTGTTTTACCTCATGGTGTTCTATTCCGAGGAGCAGCAGAAGGTAAGATTCGTAAGAAGCTCCTTGAAAATGGTTCAATTGATGCGGTAATTGGATTACCATCTAACTTGTTCTACAGTACTAGTATTCCAACTGTTATTGTGGTGTTGAAGAAGGATAAAACTGATAGAAGTGTAATGTTTATTGACGCTTCTAAAGGATTTGAAAAGAAAAAGAACCAAAATGAGTTAAGAGAAGAAGATATTCAAAAGATTCTTGATACTTATGAAAAGCGTGAAGATGTTGAACGTTATGCTCATTTAGCTAAGTTTGACGAAATTAAAGAAAATGATTTTAATCTTAACATACCAAGGTACGTGGATACCTTCGTTCCCGAGCCACCAGTGGATCTGAAGAAAGT
>CAMFQH010000193.1:0-3246 GCA_945980025.1 uncultured Lactobacillus sp. | reverse complement strand
TTGAGATGGATCAATACCAAAGGTTTCCATTGCAGAATTTGCAATAGCTCGTTGACCTTGAACAAGAACATTATTAAGATTATCATTTCTTCTCTTTAAATAATCTTGAAAGCTTTCGCCTTTTTTTTGCTTATTAAAGACTTGCCAAGCTTGATCAGCATTAGTTATTCCATAATGTTCAGCTTTCTTTTGAATAGCCCACTCGGACATATGACCTTCTTGTATACCGTTTTCTGAGTCATATTTATCGGTAGAAAACGATTCATCAACGCCTTTCATCTTATTCTTGACTTCACCTAACTTGGCATAACCGGCTTCTCCATTACCGCCACCATGAACACTTTGTCCGAGTTCTTTAGCAACCAAGTCATGTTTTTCCTTATCGGACATTCGATTCCATGCTTTAGCTTTATTATATTGATCTTTGATTTTATCAAAATTCTTTTTCTGTTCGGGTGTAGCATCGTCTTTAAGTTTCCCTGTTTCTGGATCAATGTCTTTTCCACTTAATCCCATTTGTTGCAATATAGCTTCGGGATCACCATTAGCCTTATCTCTAGCTGAAACGGCATCATTGACCATTTGATCTTTAAGAGGCTTTGTAGCTTTTTTAGCGTCTTCTTCTTCTAAGTCATGACCTTTTTTATTTGGAAACTTTTTCTTGAGTTCTTGTGCTTTTAAGCCAAGTTTATTAAGTCCACCTTTAGCCAAAGTGGTAGCTTGCGTACCAATCTCACCGCCTGCCTTTGTCATAGAGGCAAGAGCAAGAGGATTAACATCAGCGCCTAAACCGGCAGAAGCCATAAGCATTTGACCAGTACCGGCTCCCATAATACCAGCTATTTCATTACCCCACGTACCTTTTTTATGATTAGCCAAACGCTTTTTTAAACGTGCCTGGGCTTTATTCTTATATCCTTCTTTAAAGGCGCCCCATCGTTTTCCTTTAGCTCCTTTCATATTCTTAAGACCAGCAAGTACATTAGGGGCTTCATGAGCAGCTATAACATTTCCAAGTCCCAGCGCAGAAATTCCCAATGCGGTACCACCTACTATTGCACCTGTCTGCAAGGTTTGAGAAGTGCTTTGGTGAATATTATCAAGCATTCTTGTTTGTAAGCCAAATAGTTCAGCTAGACTTCTCGACAAAGGGATAAAGGTAATCATAATGATGAATCCGATAACCATGACTTCAAAGCCTTGAGGACCAGCATCCATAGGCTTACCAACACCCTTAGCAATCATATGACCAATTATAGGTAATTTGGTAGCTAAATCCATACCTTTATGAGCTTGTGCCCAATTATTTTGAGCAACAATTAATTTGGCACCAGCAAGCGTTATCCTTGAATTGTTCCAAGCCATGAAGAGCGACACCATCAAGAGAACTAAGGCATTTATGACCTGCACGAAAATCGTAGAGACCATTTCTTTGATCCAATTAAGCGCTCTGCCCTTGCCCCAATCGGTTGACCAGAAAGCAATAAACAAAGGACCAACAGCTACTAAAATAGTAAATACCATTGAGCGGATAAAGTAATAATACATAATCCAAACTGACAGTCCTAAGTAGGTAAATAGATAGATCAAACAAAATAAAGCGCCAGAAAATTCTCCACCAAATAGGAAACCACTGCTTAACATATTGATGGTAGTATCATCTGCGCCTAACTTAAGGGCTACGTTTAGCAAGGTTTCACCGCTGTTAACCTGCACTTGATTCATCCATGAGTTTATTCCCAAAACCAGCACACCATCAAACTGCAATAATGTGGTAACGATCGAAGGATAAGCCCAAAGTCCAACTAACGAAATACCGGTATCTATGATCGAATGATAAAAGGCTACTCGACTTCGACTAGGATCAGAGAAGTTTCTCCAACCCATCTCAGTTGCATTAAGAATAAGCGCTACAGCCATGAATACTACAGCTAAGCCCATCATAGCTGGTTCAAGCCAATTAGATACTACGAACATATTATTGGCACCTGCACTTGGATACATTAAGTGTACAGGATCGCTTTGAACAATTTTTTCTAACTGACTAGTAGTAGTAGCTCCACCAAAGATTGTGCCACCAATACTATTCTTCATTAACCATTTACCAATAACAGTTGACCAGAAGAAATTAAAGATTGCCTGCCCAATTTTACCAGCAAGTGTGTGGGGTTTTTGAAGAGAATAATCACCTTTCTTCAAGGCTTTCATGACACCTTTAACAGAGTCACTTTCACTATTGCTATCGTCATCGTCCTTATCGTCATCTTTATTTTCAGAATCATTTTCATCATCAAATTGTGCGTCTTTAGTATTCAAGGCTTTATATAATGCTTTTTGTGCTTTGTTGCCTTTAGCAGTAGGCTTGATGTCATCTTTCATGGCACTAATAAACTTTTCCCAATCCGATTTAGAAGCCTTTTTACCATCATCGCCAAATTTGCTTACTTCAACACCAGCGTCTTTTTCAATTTTTTGCTGTTGCTTTTTAGAGGCTAAACCGTAAGCCTTCATGACAGCAGAACGAGCGCTACCGGACTGCTTTTTGCTTTCAGCCTTATCTTGCTTCTTTCTGATCTTGGCATTTTTCTTTTCAGTAGCACGATCTTCTCTTGCATTCTGGGCTATTTTTATTGGAGTATCACCAGAAGCGGAGTTGTCACCGTTATAGCTCGCAGATGAACTACCTGTGCCTTGCGTACCATTACCGGTTGCTGGACCAGTGCTGGCACTTGTACCTTGTGTTCCGTTACCTGTTGCTACATTGTCCGCAAAAGCACGGTATCGTGGAAGGGTAATCATAGTAGCTATACCTAAGATAATAAGCAGTGTAGCCAAAGTGGTTAACCAAAGGTCTTTAGAAAAGAGCATTGGTGAATCCCTATCCTGCTGTTTCTTAGGCTTAATTCTCAAAAAGCGCTTAAATTTAGATTTGCTCATTGTTCCTTACCTGCCCTATCTTACATAAGTGAGTCGTTGATTTTGTCAATGACCCCTTGTGCATCTTTCTTTTCTTGACCAACTGCACGGTTAGATTCTACAAATTTCCAATCTGCATCGGTTGGATTTGATCTGATCAGTACGCTTTCTCCTTCGACCCTTAAAATACCTTCACCTTTATCTGGATTTCCACAAAGAATATCCATAGCACCATCCGGCAAGTCCATAGTTTGCTTCATTAGTTCTCTATGTTCTGGTTTGGTTTTAAGAATAAACATATGCTCACTCGAAGTTACCAAAGCCTTAGCT
>CAMFQH010000192.1:0-3254 GCA_945980025.1 uncultured Lactobacillus sp. | reverse complement strand
TATAAATAATTAGTTTTTTCTACAAAATTCAAATTTATTCGTTACAATAACTAGTATGGCAAAGAGAAAGAAAAAACAAAATTTAATATATCTATCACTTATTATAATCGTCGCAGCAATAATCGGTGGGAGTTGGTTTTATTCTCATCATACGCGGGAGGTCAGTAATTCATATGCTGTTAGTGAAACGGCTACGTTAAGCAGTGACGCAAGAGTATATAATTCACTTTCAGCAATTCAACGCGCCAACCTGCCTGATCAAGCCTTAGTTAAAGTCAATCGCTACTATCTGACTTCTAATGATAACGATGATACTTACGCACGGATTACCTATAATGGAAAAAATTATTTTGTTCGGGCCACCGATATTGAGTTGAAAATGAACAACGAAATCAATAGTTATCTTACTCAATCTGGTCTTCCACACGCTAAAATTACTAAACAAATTTCAAGTATATTTGAACAACGCGGGTACAGTACTTCATCTGGAAATCCTCGTGGGGTCGTAATTCACGATACTGGGAATGAAAATTCAACGATTAGTAGTGAAGTATCTTATATGAAGCAAAATTATAGTTCAACTAGAGTATTTGTTCATACCTTTATTGGTAATCAACAAATTTTGAATATTGCGGATACGAAATATATGGCAGAAGGAGCAGGGCCATATGCTAATCCATACTTTGTCCAGTTTGAAATGCCTCATGAATATACCGCCGCATCTTTTGCAAACCAGCTTGGCAACGCTGCTTACTATACAGCCTATATCTTAAAACAGAATAATTTGCCCGTGACGAAAGGAACCAAAGATGGTGGTGGCACTGTTTGGACACATGCAATGATTTCAAGCTATCTTGGTGGAACTGATCACGAAGACCCGATTTCTTATTGGTCTACAACGGCTCGTAAGCTATTTGGAACAACTTATAACATTAATAACTTTGTTGAATTGGTCCAGGCTTATTACAATCAAATGTGAGGGAAAACTACTTTTTGATTTGCTGATTAATTGAGCGAATCTCTTTTTTTATCGAGTACCAATTAAGAAGCCAAATTATGGCATAAATTACAATGAAGATAAGCGTGAAAATAGCAAAATTAATCCAAGTCAGCGGGAACCAACCACATAGGATTGCTAATGGCGCAAAGCCAGCATAGTAAGCACAGAAATTAATGATCGTTTTCTTTAGCAGTGACCAATTTTTAAGTTCAAAAATTAAACTGCCAAACCCAAAAACACAGCCAATTAGCATCCATAAAATAACAGAAACAGTTACGCTGTTAAGGGGATGAGCGAATTGGTTAACAAAATTAGGGGATGATGGGTAGTAGATGGTGCTGCCATTAAGATAGTTGAAGACTAAAGAGATTGCTAGACCAATTAGAACCCCGATTCCTGAGAAACCAATCGTATATTTGACATATTTTTTCATAGTCCTAACCTCGCTTTCAAATTTTTGATTTTTCGTCGTGAAATCTGAATATGGCTACCATTCGTTAAAATTGCATCTATCAAGCCATTATCTAATAACTCAAGGTGATCAAGGTAATGATAATTAAAAATAGTGCTGCCAGATGCTTCAATAAAGTCATTTGGAAGATTGCTTTTGAAGTGGGATAACCGTTCACGATAAAAGTAGGCATGATCTTTTGTTGAAATTTTAGTACCAGTTTTGGCGACAGTTAATTCAAAGATATCCGAGAATTTAATGGGGATGATTTGATCTGCGTCATAACACCATAATACTGGTTCGGTACTTGTAAAACTTTTTAGGAGGTTGCTAATTTGGGGATTCATTTCACGGACAAATAAATCGAGATGTTCCTCTTCAATATTAGGGTCGATATGACAGTTTACTTTCATAGTTCCCACTTCCTTTCTAATCTAAGTATATTATATTTGTCACCGCTTATATTGTATATGTAATAAGTGGTCAAAAATTTACAGCAAATGGTAAAATTCCTTAAATTATTGGTCGTTTAGTTTTATGTGTTTTAGGAGGTAAAACGATGGATTTTAAGCTTATGCCACTTAATGAAAAAGAATTACCAATTTTTGTTCCTGCGATGAAAGATTCGTTTAATCAAGTAGCTCGAGTACAGGATAGCTCCTTAGAAGATGTATTACCGACTGAAGATATTTATGCATCTCTTACTTGTGATAATGCCCACGGATTTAAAGCGGTTGTAGATCATGAGATTGTGGGTGGCGCAATTGTACAAATCGATGATCAAACACATCACAATCATTTAGACTTTTTATACGTTGATACTGCACACCAAAATAAAGGAATTGGTTATAAAATTTGGACTGCATTAGAGCAGAAATATCCACAAACAGTTCTTTGGGAGACATGTACCCCGTATTTTGATAAACGAAATATTCATTTTTATATCAATCGTTGTGGCTTTGCTGCTGTAGAATTTTATAACCAAAGCCATCCAGATCCTAATTTCGAAATTCAGGATAGTAATAATGAAATGTTTCGCTTTGAAAAAAGAATTACTCTAGACGATTAAAAGTGTAATAGTGGAGAGTTATTAAAATCTATCTTATATTTATAGTAGGAGGGATGTTTAATGACTCTCTTAATAATTTTTTGTTTGCTGATTTTATATAATTTCATTAAAGGAACATTTCAATTCGAAACTGTGACTAAGACTAGTTTTATAATTATTCCGATTTATGCATTAGTTATGACCATTATTTCGATCTTTACGGAGCAACAGGAATGGCATTTGCTAGTTACAATTGTTCTAATTTTAATTGGCATCATGCTTGGCTGGTTCCAAACCTTTAGTGTTCGCATTGTAAAGACAGCGAAAAAAGATAAATATGGTAATCATATATTTAAATATCGGCGTGGTTGGGCCTATTTATATGGATTTGCCCTTGTATTTATGGTTGAAGTTACAACAGATCACCTCTTAGGGCTAAAGATGACATTTAAAGGACTATTATTTGAATTATTAGATGAAGTCTTACGAGAACGTTTTAAGTTTTTGCCAGATAATGGTTGGGTAATTTGGCTATTGCTCACAGTTACAACTGGTACGTATACCTTAATCCTGATTCGCCATTACCCCTGTATCAAAGAGGCATTGGTGTGGAAAAAATATACTAAGAAAAAATAGTCAGGAAAAAACTAGCATTTTTTCACTGACCATTTTTGTTATTTAATGTTTTTATCTTTCATTGCTTGATCCAAAAATGTCTAAGAAACTAATAAAGAGATTAATAAAATCAAGGTAAA
>CAMFQH010000191.1:0-3268 GCA_945980025.1 uncultured Lactobacillus sp. | reverse complement strand
TTAGAAAATATTGCTCTTCAAACAAAATCAGGCCATAATACTATTTACGTTGAAGATGATGCCGATACCTATCTTACTTTACGTAATACTACCCTTTATGGGGATGAAGATGATATGGCCGCAATTGCTGTAAATGGAAAATGTACATTAGAATTATTTTCAAGTAAAATTTTGAATTCTAGTGTTTCCTTATTTGCACAAGCTGACTTTAGACTTACAATGACCGATTCATTAATTGATTATGATTCTGAAAATTACGCAGCTTTAGGTATTCAGGGAAAAGGGACTGCAATTATTTCTAACAGTATGATTCATGGTAATCTAAGTACATACCCTAATTCAAATGCTGAAGTTGATTTGAATAATACGTCTATTTCCTATGGGTTAATTCATGGGCAGACTTGGGTAAATATGCTCAATTCAACGGTTGAAAAGAACGATGACTCTAGTTTCTATATTTCAGATGATTCATGGGTAAATATTTTACAATCTGAATTTAAAGGCGGCATTTTTCTAGATAAAAATACGAGAACTTTGATTCAAAATAGTAAAATAGACCGTCTAATTGCATGTGATAATGCGAAAGTAACCTTAAACAATTCAACTATTATTAGTCACGCAGATTTTCAAGATAAGGCCACAGCAGATGCAACTAGAGTCGCCTTTTCTGGAAGAGATGATTTTGAGTATTTTTTAGCCTTAAATGGGCAAGCAACTTTAGGAGGTCGGGATTTAATTATTAATCCAAATGGGAGTAGGCTGGCAGTCCAGGATGATGCTAAGATTAAATTAAATATTGTTTCAAGTAGTGCTCAAGATTTAGAGGTTGAATGCAATAGTAGACCCAATATTAATATTTTGGGAATGCGTTGGGAAGCAAAGAAGAACAATGACTAATCAGCTAGTTTAAGCTAAAATAAGTGTGGTAGCAGAATGAAGTGAGGGGTTATCATGCAAGAACCGATGTATATTAAAATTCACAACCAAATAAAGCGTGATATTGAAAATAAAAAATATAAAGTTGGAGAGCGGATCCCTGCTGAGCGGCAATTAGCTTCAAAATTCAATGTTTCTAGAATGACATTGCGCCAAGCAATTAAGACATTAGAAGACGAAGGAATCCTAGAGAGACGCTTAGGTAGTGGAACCTATGTCTCTAGTCAAAAGGTTCAAGAGAAAATGTCTGGGATTATGAGTTTTACTGACATAACTCGTTCCAATGGTCAAGTTCCTTCTAGTAAATTACTATCTTATCGGATAACGAAGCCATCGTTATCTGAAAAAGAAAAGCTAAAAATTCAAGATACAGATAACGTATTAAGAATGGAACGTGTTCGTTTTGCAGATAATGTGCCGATTTGTTATGAAGTGGCTACAATTCCTTATGAATTAGTTTTTCGTTTTTCTAAAGATGAAATTTCAAGTAGTTTATATCAAACGCTTGAAGAAAAGGGTGGCTATAAGATTGGGAGTGTTGTAGAAAATATTGGTGCAGCTGTTGCTAATGAAAATGAGGCTCGTTTATTGTCAGTTAAAAAGGGGGAGCCATTAGTAACTAGACGCCAGGTGACTGAACTCAGTAATCATTATCCTTTTGAATATGTTCGTGCATCATATGTGGCCGAAAGATTTGAATTTACATTTGAAAAATAAAAAATGCATAATGCAGTTTGATTTTGTGATATGAACTACATTATGCATTTTTTATTTCAAGTCTTTTTTGATTTGTGTCGTAGAAATTCCAGGAGTTCTTTCAAGGTATTCAACTTTACAATAAGGTTTTAGAAAATCGAATTTTCCTTCCCAGTCATTACCCATTACGAAAGTATCAATATCATATTTTTGTACATCATTAATTTTTTGATCCCAGTTTTCTTCTGGAATAACTTTATCTACATATCTAATTGCTTCTAGAATATATTTTCTTTCAGCATAGCTATTATAGGCTTGCTTATGTTTGCTAAATTCATTAAATTCGTCTGTTGACAGACCTACGATTAAATAATCGCCTAAGGCGCGAGCTCTTTTTAGAAGACGAATGTGACCATAATGCAGTAGATCAAAGGTTCCGTAGGTAATAATTTTTTTCATAATAAATACTCCCTTATAATAGTTACTATTCTAGCAGAAGTAGAAAAAAGTGAAACTTTTATATTGAAAAAGTTTCAAGTGCTTTTTTGTTAAAATAATAAATAGAGATATTACTTCACATAGAAATGGTTAAAAAGTAGAGAATGAGTAAAGTTAATATTTTAGGAATTGAATTTGATAACTATTCTTTAGAAGAATTTAAAGATAGATTGATTAGTAGGTTAAATAATATGTTATCAACCATGGTAGTAACAGCTAATCCCGAAATTGTAATGGCAGCTAATAAAGATCCAAAATTTATGAACCTTATTACTAAGAATGCGGATTTGATTACACCTGATGGAATTGGAATTGTCTTAGGTGGAAAAATATTAAAAAAACCGCTTAAAGAACGAGTAACAGGGTATGATCTATTTACTTGGCTGCTACAGGTAGGAAACTTAAGAAAATTGCGAGTATATTTAATTGGTGCAAAGCCTGAAGTAATGCGAATTACCAAAGAAAAGATTGCTCGTGAGTATCCAGGAATTGAATTAGTCGGAGCAGAAGATGGCTATTTTAAGGATGATCTAAAGACGGTAGCTAAAAGAATTGAAGAATCAAGTCCTGATATGGTTTTTGCAGCAATTGGTTTTCCAAGACAAGAAGAGCTGATCTCCATCCTACGTCAGGCAAAAGTGCCTGCAATTATGATGGGAGTGGGCGGAAGTTTTGATGTTTTTTCTGGCGTAGTCAAACGTGCTCCAGAAGTATTTCAAAAAACGCATCTTGAATGGTTCTATCGCTTAATTACTAATCCAACTCGTTTTAAGCGCATGCTCGCATTGCCAGAATTTGTAGTTGAAGTTGAAAAATCAAAGAAAGAAAATAAGGGAAAGAATTAATTAAATGAAAGTTTTACATATTAATGCTGGTTTAGAAAAAGGTGGGGGACGGTCTCATATTGTTAATTTGTTGACAGAAGCAAAAAGACAAAATGTGGATTTTGAGCTTTTAACTTTAGCAGATGGACCTGTAGCAAAAGCTGCTAAAAAAGCAAAAATTAAAACAACCATTTTAGGAGCACAAAGCCGTTATGACCTAAGTGTTTTAAAGCGTCTTACGAGGTTTATCAATGAGGGGAATTTTGATATAGTCCATACTCATGGAGCAAGAGCTAATCTGTTTGTCTCAATGA
>CAMFQH010000190.1:0-3283 GCA_945980025.1 uncultured Lactobacillus sp. | reverse complement strand
GTACGTACGGTGCAATGAGAGGGGCAAACTAGAAAAGTTTCCTCTACTCTATTGTCTAGCAAAACCGGTTCTAACTGAATATGCATCTGAAAAAATACGAGTCATGATTTGTAAGGGTAATCTAGAGCGTACCTCATAATCAGGAAAATAATTGGTTTTTGACATGTAGCCCATAAAAGTCAATGTCGAAAGCGAAGCAAGTTGTCCATTAGGATTAGTGGTAAAGGTAATAGTAGGAACATCATGACGTGATAAATTTTGTGCAGCTTCAACTAATTCGGGAGTATTACCATTTAAGCTAATAAAAATAACTAATGCATCTTCTTTAATTCTTTTGGAGGCCGTCTTAATAATATTTGGATCCGAATGAAATTCAACATACTTACCTGTTAATTGCAATTTAACCATAATTTCTTGTCCAATTGATTCCGATAGACCACGTGCAAAAATATAGACTACCTTTGCTTGTTTGGTCATTGAAATACTATCTTCAATGTTACTGTAGCTAAGATTATGGAGAGTGTTGTTCATTTCAATTTCATTTTTGGTAATCACACTCTTAATTTTATCGTCTGCATCATTTAAGACATCAAAATTACTATTGGAACGGTCTTGCAATTTTAGTGACTCTCGGTAAGAGGTATAGCCGCTATAGCCCATTTTTTGCATAGTCCTGACGATTGTAGCAGTTGAAACATGAGCAAATTGACTTAATTTAACAATTGACATTTTTGCAATTTTTTGTGGATTTTTTTGAACTGTTTCCCACAAATGTAGTTCTGCATTACTAAGATCATTATTTTGCATGTATGTGCCCTCTCTGTAAAACTTTACCACTTATTCAATGAAACGCTTTCATTTTAGAAAAACCTTACCTTCTTATCTAAGTATACTAATAATGTAAGCGGTAAGAAAAGGAGAAAAGCTCATGATTTATACAATAACACTTAATCCAGCAATTGATTTGGTAATTATTACTAAAAAATTAGAGCCAAATATTGTTAATAGAACTGAGAACTTTGAGCTTCAACCTAATGGTAAGGGTGTAAATGTATCATTTATTTTGAAAAAAATGGGTATAGAAAATGTGGCGACCGGAATCGGAGGCGGCTTTACACTTGATTACATTACAGCAGGTTTAACAGAAAAAGGCATCAGCAATAATTTCCTTAAGGTTAAGGAACCGACTAGAATTAATGTCTTTACTCGGGTAATAGATCAAAATCGAGAATATAAAGAAGTAAATCCTGGTCCAGAAGTAAGTGAAAAAGTTCAAGAGCAATTTTTAAAGTATTTAAGGACAACACTAAAAGAAAGCGATACTTTAATTATTTCAGGAAGTTTTTCTAGAGGGATTAACCAAGACTACTTAGTTAAAATTGCCAAAGTTATGGCTAATAAAAAAGTAAAACTAGTAATTGACTCTAGTTCTAAGGCAGTTTTAGATACTTTGCCTTATTATCCTTATTTACTAAAACCAAATGATCAAGAATTAGCTAGTTTTTTTGATTTAAATGAAAAATTGGATCAAGAAAAAATTATTAAACTAGCTAGAAAGCTGATTGATGACGGTTGTAAAAATGTTTTAGTCTCTCTTGGAGATTCAGGAGCGGCCCTCATTGATAAGAATCATGCTTATTTTGGTAATGCTCCTAAAATTTCAGTCATCAACACAGCTGGAGCTGGAGATACCATGCTCGGTACATTTATTGGAAAAAAAGAATTGGGATGTAACACGGTAGAGGCATTGAAATTTGCAATAGCTGCTGGTAGTGATACTGCGAGTCGCATGGGACTAACAGATTTTGAACTAGAAAAATATTTAAATGAGATTCACGTAAGTGAAGTTAAGTAATAGAAGGGATGAAAAAGATGACTCAATATGATTTAGTCGGAGCAACTGGGTGTGCAACTGGTGTAGCACATACTTTTATGGCTGAAGAAGCATTAGAGAAGGCTGCTGAAAAATTAGGGTATTCAATTAAAATTGAAACCCATGGTCAAACGGGTGTTGAGCATGAACTTTCACCAGAAGAAATAAAGAATGCTAAGGGTGTAGTGATTGCTTCAGATGTAGATGTTGATCCAGACCGTTTTGCTGGTAAAAGAGCGGTGATTGTACCCGTTGCCAAAGGAATAAAAGAGCCAGAGACACTAATTAAGGAAGCCCTAAATCCTGATACACCTATTTACAAACCTGGACAACCAGCTAAAAAATCTTCTACAGCTGGAAATAGCGCTGAAAATTTAGGAACTAAAATTTACACGTCTTTAATGAATGGTGTTTCCCACATGTTACCTTTTGTTGTAGCAGGTGGTGTGCTAATTGCTGTCTCATTTTTCTGGGGAATTTATTCTGCTGATCCTAAGAGCAGTCAGTATAATCAATTTGCTTATATGTTAAATACAATTGGTAGTACGACGATGGGATTAATGGTCCCAGTTTTAGGGGCTTTTATTGCTGAAGCGTTAGCTAAAAGATCAGGCCTAGTCGTTGGTTTTGCGGCTGGGATGATTACAAGTGTTGGCGGCGGTGGTTTCTTAGGAGCTATTATTGGTGGTTATCTAGCAGCAATTGTAGTTCTCTTACTTCAGAGATTGTTAAAACCACTTCCTGATAAAGAATTTAGAGGACTAAAGTCAATTTTTTTACTTCCAGTTTTAGGTGTATTCATTACTGGAGCAATTATGTTTTGGCTCAATGGACCAATTAAAGCAATTAATACGGGTATGATGTCCTGGTTAAAGGGATTTGAAAATTCTAGTCCAATTCTTTTAGGAATTATTATTGGTGTAATGTGTGCATCTGACTTTGGTGGACCAATTAATAAGGCTGCTTATGTAACAGGTACAGCCTTACTAGCACAAGGTAACTACTACTTTATGGCCGGTGTATCTGCTGCATGTATTGCTCCACCTTTAGCAACTGGCTTTGCAGTTTTATTAAATAAGAAGGCATATTCCAAGAATGAACGTACAGCTGGTTATGTTAATTTTCTACTAGGATCAACCCATATTACGGAGGGTGCTATTCCATTTGCTGCAAAGCATCCTTTATGGAATATTCCTGCATTTATGGTTGGATCAGCAATTGCGGCAGCCTTGACTTATATCTCTAAAATTCAAGTTCCAGCCCCTCATGGCGGATTCATTATTTTACCATTAGTTAACAAACCATTTTTATGGGTATTATGGATCGTAATTGGTTCATTCATTTCAGGAATCTTATTAGCTTTGATTGCTGGTAGATTTGCAAAAAGAGAGCCAGAATTTGAAGATGGCC
>CAMFQH010000189.1:0-3330 GCA_945980025.1 uncultured Lactobacillus sp. | reverse complement strand
TCTTAGCACAAGCCAAGGTGGGGTTTTAAGATACTTCAGTTTTTTACGCTTACAAGTGATAAAATAGAAGAAATAGTTATTATAGGGAAAATATTATGAAAAGTTATATAACGCAGCTGCGTGGGCTTGCTAACGGCAGTCAAACATTAATGCAAAATATGGTAGCTAAAATAGCTCAAGAAGTAGATATTCAGCCACTTAGCCTATATTATTTTCATGCTGAACAAGAGGCTGACGTGCAACTTAATAGTCGATTAGATGGCATTATTGGCGGTATTGAGGCAAATGATACTGTAATAATTCAAACGCCCACATTAATGAGTTCCAATTACTCTGTAATGCTGTTTGAAAAATTATTGGCCTTGAGACAAATGATCAATATTAAATTGATTGCCTTTGTAGAAAATATTTGTGGACAACCTAAGAAGGTGATTGAGCGATATATTGCTTTGTACAATAACTGTGATGAGCTAATCGTTTCTAATCAAAGAGTTGTGAATAGGTTAAAAGAATATGGCTTAAGCAACAAACGAATTATTATTTTTGATTATTTTGATTATGAACCAGCGCTAGCTGTGAGTAATTCTGCTGAGTTTGCCAAACAAATTAATTATATTGGTGAAAAGCCAGCTAAATTAGATAAGCTTATCCAGACAGGATATACAGTAACTTCATTTTATAAGCAAGAAATTGAAAATGACTTAATAGTTAATAAGATCAATCAAAATGGTGGTTTTGGTTTGCTTTGGTCTGATGATCAAACAATTGATGAAAATTACGAAGTAGCTAGTCCAATTGAACTGGGAATCTTTCTTAGTGCAGGGATGCCGACCATTACTAAAAGAAAATATGCTTGTGCAAAAATTATTGAACAAAAACATTTAGGATTTGCAGTGGATAATATTGATGAAGCTACAGATAGGTTACAAACGATAACTGACGACGATTATCACAAGATGATCAAAGAAGTAGAAAAAGTGGCACTTATTACTAGAGATGGTATTTCAATTAAGAGAGCATTGATTGATGCCATTTTTCAAGCAAATTTGCCCCAAATGGATTAGGTGATCAAAATGAGTATATGGATGACTAATCTTCATGGTATAAAGGGAACAGCCGGTTTAGCTCAAGCCATTTCAATGGATATTGGTAGAAAGATTGGGATTAAAGAAATAGCTTTGTATTGTAATCACTATAATGATAGTGATGAAGTATTAAATGCGAGATTAGATGGAATTTGTTCTGGTATTGAAGGCAATGATGTCGTTATTTTGCAACTACCCAGTTGGAGTGGCACCAGGTATGAGAAGCGTTTAACTGAACGGATCAAATATCGGATGCCTAGTGCGCATATTGTCATTTTTATTCATGATATTGAACCGTTTATGTTTGGCAATTGGGACGATTTGGACCAATGGATGCCGATCTATAACCAAGCAGAGGCAATGATTGTGCCGACTCATTTTATGGCAGAATATTTAAGAGGGCATGATTGTAAGTGCCCAAAATATGTTTGTCATTATGCATGGGACAATCCTAGTGAATTAAATGAATTGAAAGACTCGATTATGCAAATGAATCGCTTAGTTCAGTTTCCAAGTGATCCAAGCAAATTTAAAATTTTGAATTCTTGGCCAAGTAAAGAAGTAAGATTGCATTATTATTCTAAAGACAAGTCTGACAATTTTAATTTGATTCGTCATAATCCGATGCCTAATCAAGATTTGATTTTGCAAATGCATGATTTAGGTGGTTACGGCATAATGTGGGAGCCACCTGAAAAATTATTGTATTGGAGCATGAATACTTCAATGAAATTTGGGGCATATATGTCTGCCGGGTTGCCAGTTATTTTGCATAAAGGAATTGCCCAGCAGGAACTTGTGGAAAAGTATCATTTAGGTAAAGCCGTAGGGTCGATTGCTGAAGCGATCGATTTTGTTAAGAATACCGATGCGGATGAATATGTTGAAATGGCAAAAAATGTAAATAAAATAGGAAATCTAACTAGATCAGGCTATTTTATTAGACAAGCTTTAATTAAAGTTGTTGATGAAGCTTTGAAGCGGTGAATGATTTACAAGAAGGGACTCCATAATGGCAGACAATGAAAAGATATCGGTACTTGTTCCTGTATATAATGAAGAAAAATATTTGAATCAATGTATTGAAAGTGTTGTGAATCAGAAATACCAGAATTGGGAATTAATTTTAATTGATGATGGTTCTACTGATACTTCTTTAACTATTGCCCAGAAATGGGTGGATCAAGATCCAAGAATCAAACTTTTTCAGGAAAAGCATGGTGGCTTAAATGCAGCTAGGAATGCGGGAATTCAAAGAGCAAGTGGAGAGTATTTATTCTTTTTGGATTCCGATGATTTTTTAGTTGATTCTTGTTTAGAAACGCTCTATTCAAACTTAAAAAAGTATCATAGCGACATAGCTGCAACCAATTATTATGAACTAAAAAACGGTTATTTTTATTTTCACTTACTGGATAAAGACTTTTTTGCTAAACCATATACTGTCAAAGATTGGTTTTCTTTAATGAACAATGTGAATAATGGTTATGACATTGTTTGGATGTGTTTTTGGGGTAAACTCTTCAAAAGAAGTTTGTTTAAGAACTTTATCGTGCCTGAGAACAAAGTGCTTGACGATGGCTATAGCACCTGGAAATTATATTTAATGGCCGATTCGATTGTTTATTGCAATATGAATGGCTATTGTTATCGCCGACTTGATGATAGTATGAGTGTTGGCATTAAGAAGTTTGAAGTAGATGATATTGAAGAAAAATATTCAGTTTTAGCCACAATTGGTTTCCCTTTAGATAAGATCAAAGAATCATATTTATATGAGATGAACAATATAAAAAATAAGGCATTAGCTTGTGGTAATTATGCCGCTTATCAACAGGTTCGTTATAAACTCGATATTATTAACAAGTATTCTAAAGTCGAAAATAATTAACACTAAGTGTAAAATAGTTTGCGCAAGATATAGTTTTGACATTGATTTCATTGATCGGTGTTACTGGTTTATTCATGCTCAGTTACTATTTGGATAAATTGATGTTTCACAGATCAACTCAAGAAGCTGCAGTTTGTGCGATGATTGCTGGTTCACCAACTATTGGATTCTTGGGCTTTGCCGTTCTTGATCCAATCTACGGAAACAACGCAACAACTAACTTGGTTATCGGGATTGTTTCTATTGTTGTTAATGCGATTACCATTCCTTTAGGTTTGTCCTTAATTAATAGAGGACAGGCTGCTTTAAAGGAAAAGGCTAAGAAGAATAATGGTGGTACTGAGGTTGAAGTTA
>CAMFQH010000188.1:0-3383 GCA_945980025.1 uncultured Lactobacillus sp. | reverse complement strand
AATCCGTTAGATTTAATGGTCATATGTTTAAAGGCATCGTCAGAAAATTGGGTGAAATCATGTGCGGTATAAAGCTTTTTATAGCCTGAATAAACTTCACTAAAGATGGCATTTTGTTTAATGTAATTCCATTGTTTCGTGCCATCACGGTGGTAAACATAGTCTTTGTTACCCCATAACTCAGAATTAGTATCAGACTTAGGGATGCTTTTCATGGTAATATGGATGGCATTATCTGGACCGACGACATAATTTGAATACATTTTTGACTTTGCATTGGTAGTTTTGACATTAACGCGTGCAGTAGCAATTTGGGTATTGGCGGCCGTAGTTAATGCATCTTTAACGCTTGGCTTATTAAATGCAATAATTGCGCCCCAAACTACTACGATTAGGATAATAATACCTAAAATTAAAGCGGCAATTTTGCCGCCTTGATTGTTAGAAAAAATAATCTTTTTATCTTTGATTTTATTTTTTTCCATCAGTGTATCTTTCTAAATGATTATTGATTATTTTGTTCTTCTTGTGCTTTCTTGATGTCTTCAGCACTAATTGCATTCTTTTGAATGTCAGAAGGAACGGCTAAATCACTGTGTTGACCTAATTGGTCGTAGGTTAGGTTCCAAGTGAAGTTATATTTTCCGCCAGCAGTATATTGGGCCTTAAAGGTCATTGACTCGACATTTTTGGTAGTTGGATCAATTAAATAAGTGATCTTAAGATTTTGAACTTGAGCTGATTTTACTAAGCGGGCTACCTGCATATTTTGAGAACCAGGAGTGTTCATGGCATCAATAATTAAAGGATTGACGGCATTCCATAGGTTGGCATCGGTACCATCAAAACTGATTTCATAATTTCCATTTTTTCTTTGAACAGTGGCTTTTTTAGCAAAAGCTTTATTAATTTTCTTAAAAGTTGCAGGATCGAATCTTTCCTTTACTTGATCAGGATCAAAGCTATCTGCATCAATTGAGTTTTTAATCCAATGACCCTTGTTTTGCTCTAAAAGTAAGTACATGTCCTTCGTGGTAAGCCACATTTGTTCAGTTTGAGATTTTTTCTTTTGAGTTAAGGTATAAGTAAGGTTAGTTACATCACCTTTGTCTTTGAATAAACCTTCTGATTTTGACTTTTGGTTCATTTCATCAGAATTAGTGGTTTGAGTGAAGTGACCGTTAGTAAAGCTAGAATTAAATTTCGCATTGATTAATGAGCTTGCAGAAGGTTCAGTACTCTTTGTTTGTTTACTGTTTTTATTTGAACAAGCTGTAGTTAAAGAAACTAAAATTACTCCCAATAAAATTAGGAAGCTGAATTTTTTCTTCATAAAAATATATTCCCCCAATAAATGTATCTATCTTATTTTATTTTACTCTATTTTTGGCTGAAAAAAGCATTCTAAGAGCCTAACTTTAGTGCTTTTTAAGGACATTTAAAATATTGCGCAATTTACTGCCTTTAACTTGTAAGTTGCTTACTGCTTGGGTTACTTCAATGCAGCCAATATATTTACCATGTTCATTATGAAGACTATAGAAGGAAATGTTAATTGGTTGTTTATTTTTGGTAATCATAATTGAAATGTTTTTACGCTTGCCGGCGTGCATTTGATCTAGAACTTCCTTAACATGCTTTTGACTGTGGCCGGGATGCACTTCAAAAACAGTCTTACCTATGTCTTTTTCAGTACGCTTAAATAGGCGATTCTCATTCATAGAGGACCAGACAACACGGTCGTTTTCATCTAAAACGTCCATTTCTTGTGGAATTGTTCTAAAAATTGCATTTAGCTGTTCAAGTGAGAGATGCCCACCATCTAACTTGATATTTTCCATAATTAAATACTTCCAATTCATCAAAATTAATATATCTATCGTTATTTTAACATTAAATATTTTGTGAATTAATCAAGCTTTTTTTCGTAATTCCTATGAAAATTTTGAATAAGCGTGTAAAATAGTTAGTGAAACATTGAATTTTAAAGGAGATACAGTTCATGTCGAAATTAGTTTTAATTCGTCACGGTCAAAGTGAATGGAACCTTTCTAACCAATTTACTGGTTGGGTTGATGTAAACCTTTCAGAAAAAGGTGTTGAAGAAGCTAAGAAGGCTGGTCGTTTAATTAAGGAACACGGTCTTGAATTTGATCAAGCTTACACTTCATTATTAACTCGTGCTATCAAGACTTTGCACTACGCACTTGAAGAAAGTGGCCAACTTTGGATTCCAGAAACTAAGACCTGGAGACTTAACGAACGTCACTACGGTGCTCTTCAAGGTTTGAACAAGAAGAAGACTGCTGAAAAGTACGGCGATGAACAAGTTCACATTTGGCGTCGTTCATACGATGTTTTGCCACCAGCTATTGATGACGATAACGAATACAGTCAAGCACATGACCGTCGTTACGCAAATCTTGATCCACATATCGTTCCTAAGGCAGAAAACTTACACGTTACTTTAGATCGTGTAATGCCATTCTGGGAAGATCACATTGCTCCAGATTTACTTGACGGCAAGAACGTTATTATTGCTGCACACGGTAACTCACTTCGTGCTTTAACTAAGTACATTGAAAACATCTCTGATGATGACATCATGGACTTAGAAATGAAGACTGGTGAACCAGTTGTTTACACATTTGACGACAAGTTAGATGTTGTTAACAAAGAAAAGCTTGACGACTAATTTTTAGTTCTTGAGTAAAAGAAGCTCCGACGAAAGTCGGAGCTTTTTTGTTGAGAGGGATAATCATGAGAGAAAGAATTGTAACATACCCAGCAATCTTTAAACCAATTGAAGATAATGTTTACTTTATTAGTTTTCCCGATGTTAAGGGAGCTATTACTGAAGGGCATGGACTAAAAGATGCTTTTGAAATGGCAGCAGATGCTTGGGGAACAATTTTGTTTGATGAAAAGAAATTGCCAAAAATGACTGATCCCGCTGAGATTAAAATAGAGGATCCTGGCACTTTTGTCACATTAGTATCGACTGATCTAACTAAGTCAGTAGCTAGCTTTGAAAAAATATAACTATACCTGCTAAGCTGGTCCTCCAAGCTGAGAAAAAGAAAATTAATTTTTCCAAAGTATTAACAGAAGTACTTAGGAAAAAATTGAACTATCAATAATTACCAGGCAAAGCTAAAATATATTAATGATGACATTCCCTTAAAAATCTTATATAATTGTAAAAGAAAAGGAGATAGAGAGTGCGAGTCTCTACCTCCAATCGTAACTTAAGATGACTGAGTGTGTGGCTAATCCTTGTGATTAGCCTTTTTTGTTATTGCATAAGCAATTGCTGCACGGATTAGGAAAATACCCAATGCGTTTAAGACAATGCCGATAGCAATAGCAGCTATTATCAAGGC
>CAMFQH010000187.1:0-3386 GCA_945980025.1 uncultured Lactobacillus sp. | reverse complement strand
CTAAAACAATATAATCAGCAATCATGTGGTGAGCTTGTGGAATTGATAATACATCTTTTGCAAAATCAAGATAGCTTTGTACTGGCTTATTATTCTCATCAACCCAGTTAGTTAAGAACTTTTCCCTTAATTGTTGCTCTGCTACTATGTATTGCGTGTAAGTACCATTTGAGACAACAAACATTTGAATAGTTGAGTAAATACCATTGAACATTTGCTCATCAATGTACTTTTGAATTTGATTGAATGCTTCTTTAGTAGAATGTGCCCTATTCTTCAATTCAACCGGCAAGCCATATTGGGTGCAAACTTTGTACAAGTCAGAATTTCCAAGTCATCACGTCAACTACAAGAAATTACATGTCGCAGTGATGAATGCTCAATCTGGTGCAGTTAAGATTTATTCAATTAAAAATATGCCAAAGTTCATTGATGAAGGCATTACTACTGCAATTGCCAATAAGCTGAATACTGATTTTGGTAAATACAAGTATGGCTTTGGGAATTTCAGTAAAACTAGCGTGATGAAGCCGACTGGTAATGGCGTTGAAGACGGTGTGACCTCGGTATTCAATCAAAGCGGTACGATTAGTTACTTCACTGATTTCACCACTGATAAAACTGGTTCGGATTCTGCCCTCGGCTACAGCATGATTAATGCACGAACAGGTAAACTTACCTTCTATCGCGCTAACAACATCATGGATAGTGACGGTGCTAAAATTAATGCCAACCAAGACTATAAGGCACAGCAGTGGAAGGCAAATATGCCAATTCTATATAATGTCAACAGCCGCCCAACTTGGGTAATGACGATTCTTGATTCGACTAGCGCAATTCGTGGTTACTATTACTTAGACGCAGCGGATCAGAGTGTCTATGGCACCGGCTCTACTCCAACCAGTGCACTTGATGCATTCAGACAAGCTCTGGTTAACAGTGATGCCAAGATTGGTAATACAGATAAAGCTACTTTGAAAAACGTTAAAGGAATCGTCGACCGAGTAGCAATGGTTTCTAATCAAAACAAGATGATGTTTACGCTGAAAAATAGCAAGACCATCTATACTGTCAACACATCAGACTATGATTTTGCTAACTTGATGAAACCTAATGATAAGGTAAGCTTCAAAGCTAATATTGTTGAGAAAAAGAGTATCCGTAATGTAGCCAATTTTAAAGATGATAATTTAAGATAAAGAAAAATGATCCTCGCCGTTGAGTTGGGATCATTTTTAGTATAGATATAATAAGTTGGATATTTGAAAGGAAATCTATTCTCTATTTTGCAGCATTTTCTAAAGCCTTTTGAAGTACTGGATCAACTGCATGTATATATAAACCATGCACTCCTCTAGTTAGTAATACATTAAACTCATTTTTTAATAATTCATCTGCATAACTTTTATTTGAATCTCTTTTTTGAGTGGCATTAGTATTTTTGCTTAAAGAGGCATCATGAACTATTTTACCATTACGATACTTAACAGACGGTCCCAGTTCAACTCCAACGTAATTTAGATCAAAACCTTGGACAGTATATGTTGAGCCAATTTCATTAATAGTATAATCTTTTTCCGCCCATGACTGATCGCTGTATTTTACATGACCTTGAGTTCGATGCGATTTTTCATATGAATCACGTCTATTTATTTCATAATTCCATGGCATTCTCCAATTATCTTCTGAAACTTCCCAATAATCTTGCCCCATTGGAAGCTTTCTTTTACCTCCAGAATACTCCCAATCAAAAGTTGCAACCATACGACTAATCCCATTTTCTTGATCTTGATTCTTACTTTCGATAGCCTTTTGCATTTTTGCGGGATCACTAAAAATTTTTATTTGATATTTTTCATCCTTAGGAATTTTTCCAACAATACCTTTATCAATCAGATTGCGTATCCATGTAATGGTTGCCATAGAAGCATCTATTCTCATCTGGTTATGCAAGTGAATTATATTTTCTTTTCCAGTTTTATCTTCTAATTGTTCAAATTGTGACTTTGTCCATATAGTATTTGTTGATAGAAATTGCTTAGGATCAAAAACAGCCATTACCACTTTGGCTCTTTTCAAAATATCCTTCAGCATATTAGTACCAACTTGAATTTCGGGATGTCGCTTATCATTGGAATAAGACTGACTTCGTTGAGTTAGTAATAAATGCGCTTCATCTACTAAAACAATATCTACTTTCTGCTTAGGATCTGTTTTCTTTATGAAAGTTACTGGCTTTTCAACATTGACGTTATCATCTTTACCAAATAACTTCTTAGAAATTTCTTCGTAAACTTTAAGCTGTTCTTTTTGATTAACCAGCATTGAAACTGTTAATCGTTGACTATCAGACTTTGTATTCTCTTCTTTAGATGTTAGTTGATTTTCATGAACTACATCATAAAAAATATTACTCATTAGTACCGTTTTACCAGAACCTGCATCCCCTTCTACCAGGATTAATTGACCTTCTTCTTGTTCTTTATTTTTTTGTTCATATAAAGCTAAATTTATTTTCTCAATTATCTCTGCTTTTGCTTCAAGTTGTTCATTTGTCAATTTATTAAAAGGAGACGCTTTAAACAAAGCGGATGATTCTAAAATACTTTGTGCTGGGAAAAGCGTATGATCATATTTTCCTAACTTTTTCCAAACCTTATTGAATAAATCATCAAATTCATCAGAATCGTAATATTTATTTTGATCATTGTGTCGGCGATTATTTAAATGTTTCACCGCTGGCACACTACTTAGATATTGCATTAATCTATTTTCAATATCTAATGTCATTGATTTATTAAAATGCTCATGTCCAATTACATACATTTGAACATTCTTAGAGTTTTTTAGATCAAAAAAATCTTCTCGTTCTTTAGGATCTGAATCGAGATGTTGTAAAGTCCGGCGTTGAATATCATTAGTTTCACCAACATAGACTGTATAATCCTTATTTTTAACAGATGTATTATTAATTATATAAACTGTTGGATATTCAATAAGGAGTGCTTGTTTCTTGGCATCATTATCATATTTTTTACGGATTTGATTATTAAGTTCACTAGCTGTAGCCATATCGTATTTAACTGGGAAAATAACTGGACTTTTTAATGGTGTTTTCAATAATCTTCACTCCTATTTAATAAAATACAGACTGTCAGTGGCTACATTATAATTCCTATATTTTTACAATCCAAGTATTTAGCACATTGTCGTAAATTACTTACCATTTTTACTCCACCTCGATTTATATAATCTAAGTCAATTATCATATCTTCAAATTGAATATCTATCAAACCAATTATATGATTCTTGCTATTTTTAATTATTTTTTCTCGTAAATTGCAATAATAACTTGAACACTTTTGTTTAGGCTGTTTGATAGATGC
>CAMFQH010000186.1:0-3423 GCA_945980025.1 uncultured Lactobacillus sp. | reverse complement strand
ACGTAGCAATTCCTAATCCGGCAATCAATATAAAATAGCCAATATACGTATTAGAGAAATTATAGATTCCAATACCGTTAACAGATAAAACACGAGATATGTATGGAAAAGTGATTAATGGAAATATTAAATTTAACACACTTCTTAATCCGTTTAAAAATGCATTTAAACCTAATGATTTTTTTTTCAACTACTGGCTTCCTTTCCACTTTGTATTATCTATTTTTATCTCTTTTTTCGCATTAACCATTCACAAAGCTGTGGCAGTATTTTATATATTCTTAAAAAGACATAACGCTTTAATCCATCTCGTTTTAAATTACAACTGTAATTCTTCAAAAATAATCTAGCTTTATAAAACTCACTAGTTTTTTGAAATCCATTTTTTAAAGTGATTTTTATTAAGCTTATAGAATTTAACATTAATCCATATTTTGCATTCTTATAGGCTTTAAAATACCTATTATTGTAAAAAAATTCTAATTGAGCAATTCGTGACTTAACAGCTTCAATCATTGACTTATATTGATCTATCGGATTTATTAAATGAACGGAACTTCCACTCCGTTGACGATAATAATATACTACATCTTTATATATTCTCACTTTATTACAAGCTTCAAAATATTTATACGCTGTCGCAATATCTTCATAAATTTGACCTTCCGGTAACTTTACTTGCTCTAATACTTCTCTAGGAAATATCTTATTCCATAAGTAATTTCCATATTTACTTGTTGTGAGATAATACATTGCATTATCTTTTGTAACAACTTTTAATTTTTCTGAATTATACTGTAATAATGAATTGTATTTCGTCATGGAGTCTAAAGATATAAATGGCTTGAAATCAAACATCACAATATCATTTGATCCTACATCATTTATAACTGATAATGCCCATTCAATATATCCATTCCTAACAATATCATCACTATCCACATACAGAATCCATCTACCATTAGCATGTTCAAGTCCTATATTTCTTGCAACTGATTGCCCACTATTCTGAATATGGATACTTTTTATTATTTCATATTTTTTTGCTAAATCATCACATATGTTTTTACTTTCATCTGTTGATCCATCATCAATTAAAATAATTTCTACATCTGTACTCTTATATTTGTTATAGAGATGGAAACTATTAATACATTGCTTTAAATAATTCTGAACATTAAAAACTGGAATTATTATTGATAACTTTGAACCTGCCATATTGTTCCTCTAGTTTTTATCTTATTACTTTATCTTATTACTATAACAATTGAATACCTTAGTAATTATTAAAGGATTGTCAACTTTTCTTGCAAAAGCATACTTCGTATTTACTTTTTTAGCTAATTCTGGAACATCTTGTACTCGAAAAATGTATGGGCGTCCTCTTTTCCAATCAATATACCGTGCTGCTTGTGTACAATCATCTCTCAGATCTTCTTTATCATAAAACCGATTTAAAATAGTTTGGACAAATTCTTCGTCTCCACAAAATGTATGCTCAAATATCGAATTAAACTTAGGTAACAATAACTGAGGTATATACTTACTCCTCAAGCTAAACCAATTACATCCTTTAAAGACTTCTATTTCTTTACCTTTAAGCCTATTCACTCTTAAAACTCTATTTATGGAAGTCCAAATTATTCTACAAATTTTATGCTTTCTAAAATCTACGTAGTTTGGATAATAATATTGAAGTCTTTTTTTGGCTGTTTCAGCAGTAGGATAATCAAATCCGATATATGCATCTTTTATAAAATAATTTATAAAATAATCTGATGTCATTAATGGCATATCATTAGAAGATATTAAATGAATATACCTATACTTATTTATATCTATACATTTTATTAATTCTTTTTCTGCCTTTATCTGAGAATATGACCCCCATTTTACATTAGTCCTATTTTTAATGAAAAATATTTTTGACCGTTGAGATTTTAAAGTTGGTAGAGAATATTTTTTATCCCAATTAATATAAAAATCAATCTTTTCATTATCTAGAATGTTTATACACTGCTGTAATATTGGAGCTTTATTACCATATCCAATTACCAAAATCGCATGTTTCATTTGTATTCCTTCCAACTATTAAAGTGTACTAAACGGAATATAAGGTATTATCTCTCCAAAGTTTCGAATGATAATAGAATATATAAACATAATAAAATAATAAAGAAGTATTACGCTGGAAATAACATCTTTATCTAAGGTGAAAACGCCATTCAATCTTATATTTTTATTGGAACAAAAACCTAATATAAGAGTATTAAGAGTTGTAAAATATAATCCAATTCTAGCCGCTTGCGTATCCGCAACAGAACTAAGAGCAGACATAATATAACCAATTATTAACAGAGAATAAATTATGAAAAGTTTTTTTGTTTCTTTGAAATAGTTAAAATACAAAATCAATAATATTATTATGGGACTTAATTTAATCAAATAAGGAATAATTCCCAAATTATTATTTGTAGCCTTAATCAAATAATCTGAATAATACGTATTATTACTTACTTTTAGAATAATATTTCCAATTAGCTGCTTATTAAATAAAAGAAAAGAACCTACAATTACACTTGCTATTAAAAATGCTTTCTTTGACTTTCTCTTATAAAGTGGCGCTATAAAAAATATAACAATACATAATAAAGAAGTAATATGAATTAAAGATGCAAGTAGTATTAATATTAACGCTTTAATTTTTTTTGTTTCTAAATATGAAATAATTGCATAAAAACAAATAGATACAGCTATGCATTGTCTCATAATATTAAAGGAAGAAAAATAATATGTAGAAAAAAGAATAAAGGATGCCACATACATATTGATAGAATCTCTATATCTATCTAGCGATATTAGTATTAGATAAAGCATTACAAAATAAAGGAAAAAAAGGAATAATTGATAAGGAATATTCAATTTACTAAAAGTATTATTTAGCCACATATATCCCACTTCAACTTGCCCAGACCTTTGAACCACAAGATTATCATATATATTATTGTACATTAAAGAATCTGTGCCTGTTGTTCCTTTAAAAGCAGCCACTAAACTAGGTATTATTAAACTTATTATATAATATTCATATCTTCTTTTTTTATTTTTGTATTTTGCTGCCAAGCTGATGAATAATGGAATAAAGATCATTATTAACGAATATAATAATATTGTTAGTATTTTTGCTTCCAATTTTTACTCCCCAGGATTTAGTATCATCTTTAAATTAAAAATTGCTTTTAAAAGCCAATACAAGAAAAAATCTTCAACTACATTTGATTTCTTGATAACTTTTAAAAGCATCTTATTGGGTAATGAAAAATTATCTTTTCTATTAATACTCATTTTAAATAGATTCTGCTGCCTCATCTCAAATATCTGTCTCTTATACACATCTCCGAGCCCACGAGACCGAGGCTGATC
>CAMFQH010000185.1:0-3425 GCA_945980025.1 uncultured Lactobacillus sp. | reverse complement strand
CGGAGATGTGTATAAGAGACAGTGTATATAGAATTAAGACATAGGAAGTTAAATGAATTCTATACTATCCAACATATATTCCGAAACACAAATATTTCAGTTGTAATTTATGACCAAAATAATAATTTTAGAATTGAAAGATGGCGAACTCCTGCTGACAAATTAATAAAAACAAAGGATGAACCTTACAATTTTGCAGAATATCAAAAAATATTTTGTGATGAAAATAACAGTAATGCCCAGGGCTCAAGTAAGCCATTAGGAGATGAGAAAGATTCTGACGATGATAAATCTGTCACTGAACTTCTCCAAGAATTAACAGGTAATAAAACATTTGCTAAAGATGATGAAGGTGTAGATGTAACAGAAAAATTGCTAAATGGAGTCCCTACACGTGGATTTGATGCAGATTTGTTTGATGCTAAAGAAGGAATAGTGTATGAATTTTTAAGAAGGAAATCTCCATATACAACTAATTTGAAGACCCATCCGATGAGATATACATGGACGACTGGTGAAAAGAAAGATAATAGGCAGAAATTCATTTCATTATGGGATTTTTGTACGCATTATAATTTGAAATTAGTATTGGTAAATTATAGTAGGAATGAAGAAGATTCTGATATCATTAAACTTATTTTCCCAAAAGATATAGATAGAAAAGTTGGATTCTTAGGAGATGAAGAATTCGCCTTAAAGAAAAATGATTTCGTTGAATATTTAAAGAATGCAAACAGAAAATATTTGTTGAACTACAGTATCGGTAACCTTGAAATTAAACCTGAAGATTATAGAACTAAAGTTTATAGAACTAAAGATGGTAAACCAGAATACATATATATACAAAAGTTAAACAAATGGTCAAATAAGATTAATGGAAAGTCATAAAGCATCATGAATGAAAGAATTATAAAATCTACTGATCGCGTAAAAGATTTGGGTGAAGTATTTACTCCTAAAAAAATTGTTGATTTAATGCTGAATCAACCAGAAATTACAGCCAAAATAAATGATCTACATGCTACTTTTTTGGAACCATCTGCAGGTGAAGGAGCATTCCTGGTGGAATTACTTAAGCGAAAATTGAATGTTGCGAAGGCACAAAGCAAAAACGTGAAAGAAATGCAGAACAACTTTCTTCTGGCATTATCTACACTGTATGGTATCGAATTGATGGAAGACAATGTAGAAATGCTAGTTATGAACATGAGTAATGCTTTTCAGCAAATTTATTACCATACATTCGATTTGCAGGATCAGGACATTAAGGTAATTAAGAGCGCTAATGTAATCATTTCAGCTAATATGGCGCAAGGAAATGCTTTAACTCGCAAAACAGATACAGGCGAACCTATCATATTTAGTGAATGGAAGTCATTGCCCAGAGGTAAGGTGCAACGAACCGAGTATACTTTTGATTCAATTATCGAAAATGGTGGAAGCACAGGTACAGTTCAACCCGAATATGAACAAATGGATTTGTTTGCTGATCCTGAAGAAGACAATGATGAACAGTCTAATACAAGTTACGCTCCGTGTGCATGGAAAGATGTATATCAAAAATTAGTTAATTAATTTGTTGATTTGCAAATACACAGGTCACTGAATCTAAAGGCTTATCAGCATGTTATAATTAAAGCGCAGCATTGATAATTGACGTTTTTGCGCATACAAAATAGTCTTGTCGGCTACCCCGACAGGGCTATTTTTATTGCATCACTTACTCTAGCACGCTAGAGTAAGTGCAAAAATAATTGCTCATAGTTAAAGGTGCTATAATAGAAGAAGTGTAGGTTCTCTTCATACTTATATCCTTCCTTAATGTACGTATGAGGAAAAATGGTCCATTCCGAAGATTCGGAGTGGATCTTTTTTGTACAATTATCCTTTTATATAGAATATTTAATAGGATTATCGACCAAAATGATGCACACAGACTTTGTGAAATTTTAGAGATTCCTGAAATTGCCAAAAATAAGAATGCTGAAATGACGGGCTTTTCGGAGCCTGTTTTATTGTATACGACTTTTATTTCACAAACAGCTAAAAAGTAAGCCCGAAACCGCCTGATATCATTGATCTGCGGATAATGGTCATTATGTAAAGTAAAAGACCCCACTCCCGAAATCCTCGGAAATGGAGCCTTTAGACTGCATAGCATAAAACAATATCACATATATATTATACCACTAAACATGGCAATACCTATGGTTAGTTATTAGGTTACATGGTGAATGCCACAAACAACGATTGCGCGGGAAGCCATGGCTCACCTGATCGGGTCGAGCCCGCTTGGCGGTCTCTCCTTTCCGATCATGTAAGCCATGTCAAACAAGCAGAGATCATGAGTGGCATTCACCATGTAACCTAACTCTGCCTTATCGTCTTTCATTGCGTACAAAAAACACGCCCTATCTTCTTGATAGAGCGTGCTTTTTCTAACTTAGGTCTTCCTCTACTGCGTGCTTGTAATACTCTTTAGAGCTTAATTTACGCGGTGTAATGACAACTTTTACATCGAAGTGTCTCCCCAGCAGATCGTAATGAGTATCACTGCATCGAAGCCTTACGATCATAGGTCGAGTGATATCTTTAAACACTGAATTCTTAGGCAGATAACCAACCTTAACAGCGATCATTGAAGTTGGATATTTATGTTTCTTGGTTATGAACTTAAGATATACCTCTACTTTACCAGAAGTAGGATTAGGTACTAGCATACCCTCTGCATTCTCGCATAAATAGATGCAGCCATTGTCGTTCTCATGTATGAGTTCATGACCGGCAATCTGCCAGCCTTTATCGTAAAGCTTATCTAATTGCTTGCAGTCTTTGCCTAATTCATGTGTAGTGCCAGTAACGTCTTCAGTGTTAGTAAGCCAGGGTAAAATTGTCATAGTTCGACCTCCGTTAGTTTTAGTGATTTCGTAGAGTAAAAGATTCAAAAATATGAATTTAGAAAAATTATAATTGTTGTCTGTTTGATTAGGTTTTATGGTTGGGGCGTAGTGAAGCGGAGACGCGACTTGGCTCGAAAAGAGCTAAACGGAAGACGCGTCAGCGGCTGGAGAGCTCTTGAGAGACAGAGCGACGACCAGCGAACGGAGCCCCAACCATAAGAACTTACGCAATGCGGACTACTTGTCCTGCGTAGATTCTGTCTGTATGCATTGCACGATTTAACACAAGTAAATCGTTGATTGGTATTCCGTGTCTGCGTGAGATGGAATACCATGAGTCGCCTGGTTGAGCCACATACTCGGTATCAACTAACGATAGCTGATAGCCGTCATCAGTGTAGTAGCCGTAAAAATCATAGGCGAGAACTTCCACGTCATTTTCGAGTTCTGCCTTATAGACCCATGTACCGGCTACATTGATGCCAGGACTGCTGGCACCAGGTGTACAGTTGATGATTGTTAAAT
>CAMFQH010000184.1:0-3445 GCA_945980025.1 uncultured Lactobacillus sp. | reverse complement strand
TTGGAATAGGTAATTGTTGCAAAGATATTTGACTAATATTTATTGAAATTAATTGTCGTAATGCAAAGTCAACAGTATATGAATTAATAAAACCTAAATACAATAATTGGTTCTTTAATGGTGTTTGTTCAACATTACGTTGAACTTGTAGACTATATGTACTTGTAACATTTGGTGGTAATAACGTAGCTATTAATGATCTTTTATTAGTGGAACTTGCTACTTTTCGCAATCCAATTCGATATTCTTTATAAAGATCGCCAACTCTTTTTTCAACAGAGTCTCTCTTTATTTTGTAAGCAATTTTATCTGGCATAATTCTAAATTGATTAATATATTTTCCTTCATACAAAGGAATATCTTTATTAGTAGCTTGACTAACGCTTATAAATAAATCCGCATCATTTGTTCCATCAAAATCACGACTGAATTTAATTAATTTAGTATCTCTAAGTGGGCTAAAAGTTGCCCTTATCTTTCTAAATAAATTAAAAATTACGGTATTACGTGCTTCTACCATTGCATATCGTTCAGGCTCCATATTAAATAAGAAGTCAAATGGATAATGCATTTTAAGTTCATTATTATTAAGATCACCTAAATCTCTACGATAAAAGAATGCACGGAAATCTGTATTGGCATTGGAAGAGTGTTTATTTTCTCCATCAAAAGAGAGAACCGCGAATTTATATCTATTATCTACTGCCTCAAATATTCCTTTTCTATTTTCAAATGACAAAAATTCATTAAGCTTGTAGTTGTCAATTACTAAGTGACGTAATCCAGTTGATCCATTATCAGTGGCAAAATTATCTGGTACTAAAATGCTGAATAACGCACTATCTTTGGCTAATTGAGTAAAGCGTTCCAGTGATACCTTGTACAAGTTAAGGTCTGAAGAAGTTTTTCTACCGTTAACTTTCCATGTTTGGTAGTGGAAATTATCTGTTGAGCGGTAATACTTAGAACCTGCTTTAATTCTGTCTTGTTCATCTTGCCATTTTTCTGCTACGTCAGGCATCTTAGCAATAATTTCTTTTTCAAGCTTTTTCTTTGCACGCTTATTAGGCAAACCACGATAACTAGCTTCATATTCTGAGAAAAATTCATCTGAATTTGGTTTCCAAATTTCCCACGGAGGATTGCCAATGACAATATCTAAGCCACCATGAGATTTAAGGGTACCATCTTCATTAAAGAATATTTCAGGCAAGCAAAACTCAATACAACTAATTTCAAGGAAGCTAGCGTATTTAGATACATCGCCTGCTTCTGGCAATACTTTTTCAGTTAGCTCATCTCGTAATTTAATAAATGCTGAAAAGTCTGTTGATTTGAGTTTTCTTAACTTGGCTATATCTTTCGTGTATTTACTAAAGACTTCTTCACGTTTGTAATAAGGAACGGCATTAATTAATGAGTTTGCGTGAATCAATGTTCTACCAATAAGTTGTGGCAACTTGGTATTCTTAGGCTTATGCTCTAGGGATGATAAAGTCAAAGTTAGACTAGAAATAATAATTGCTTTATAGTCAATATCAACGCCATAGATCATATGCTTCATTACATAGTCTTCCCATAAGTATTGACTATTTTCAGAGTTGCTTAGGAAATCGTACTTGTCCCTAATTTCTTGAGGAAAGTCTAATGCGTTAAGCATAGGGAACTGTTCTGCAATCTTTAAGAATGCTCCTCTTAAGAATGATCCACCACCACAAGAGAAATCGGCAATTTTCAAGTCTAATAAATGCTTGATTGCTTCATCTATTTGGGTAATATCACCATCCTTGAGGGATGCTTTAATAGCGTCATATCTCTTTTGAAATTCAACAGCTACGGTTTGATTTACCATATAGTCAACAAAATGCTGGTCGGTATAGTAAGCACCCTTGTTTTTCTGCTCTACTTCATCATCGCCAAAGAATACGACCGGTTTATTAGTTTCCTTGTCTAAAGTGATTTGAACGTTTTGGCTCATCGAGTCTTCGTATTGTTTTTCAATCGCTTCAGGTGGCATATCCTCAAATCTAAAGCTGAAGTTACCTTCCTTAGTGTCGATATAAGGCTTAGCCCAATCAACATCGTTTTGTTTTGCCAATTCATTATCAATTTTAGTGGCTGCATCCCCAATAGAACCGGCAAATAAGTCGCCACCATAAGCTAATTCAAATTGTTTGCTTGCCTTTTTGCTTAGATCAGTAAGGTAATCTTCTTGGCCATCTTTAACTTGTACTTGAGAAGTAGCATCAAGTTCTTCAGGAGTAAAACTTGCATCAAATAAGTCTAGTTGGCCAATAGGTGTTTTTTCTTTGTTTAACTTCTTGATTTTCTTTTCTTCGCTAACGTTCTTGGCAATGTTAACAGCCTTTTCAATAGCTTCATCAAGGGTACCATCACCAACACCTAGTGCAATTCCGTCCACGTTAAAGGAATCGGGTCCATAGTACCCTTCAAGGAAACGTCTCATTAATTGTCTTAATGAAATAGTGTCAACTACAGTTGAAAGAACCTTTTTGTATGAATCATCTTGAACTAAAGCATCAATATTATTTTGTTCAATATAAACTTTAGCCTTGTCTGAAACTAGATTTTCTAGGTATTTCTTAAGGTCTGAAGCAGTAATCCATTCAGAAAGCTTTTTTCTGTAAAGAGACACCATAGTTAAGAAGCCACTTGAAAGCTCACGTCTAAAGGCTTTGTCATCAATCTTAATTTCAGCACCAAAGCCAAATGGACTCTCTTCTACTACGACACTGTCATTCTTCAGGTAGTTCAGATTACGTTTATATAGATCAATATCTACTGTCTTAGGATTAATATCTAAACGAGTGTCTCTGTTTCCTCCTACCATTGGGAAGAAAACTAGACGCTTTTTTCCAATAAAGCCTACTACTGAAGCAGAAAAATCTGATCCTAACTGATTGTTCTTAATATCAATTACCTGTTCGTAGAGTTTACGGATTTGGATTGTATTTGAGTTTTCATCTAAGTCTGGCAATGCTTTTATTGCCATGACACCAGTATTCTTATCTTCTGTCTTATCAGTGAAGTATATTCTTAGATCACTATCTGGATTAACTGGGTTTTTACCGACTGTATAACCTAAATAGTCAGCAAGTACATTGATAGACTCCTGGTCTCCCATCATGCTATCTAGTACATCTTTAAGTTGTATTTTATCAACCATTTTTTCATTTCAACTTTCTTTAATTAGTTACTCAATATTATTTTAAAACATTAGAAAATGTTTTATCCATAATCTCTACAAGTTAGCGATTATTCTATCTTTTAATATTAAATGTTTCCCCTATACAGCACTTATCAAATTAAATCAGACCTTAATTTTATCTATTATTTTTTATTTATAAACTAAATAAAATCGCCGATTGTAAAGAGACCGTAAAATAGTTTGTGTAAGGATGAATAATTCCTTAAATTAATTTCT
>CAMFQH010000183.1:0-3449 GCA_945980025.1 uncultured Lactobacillus sp. | reverse complement strand
AACTCTTCCTTCAAATTAGCTAAAGCATCTTCATACTTAACTAGCTTTTTATTTACGATAGTTAATTGATCGTTCAATTTAACAAATAATTGATATGGCATGTTCGATTTAATCTTATTGCATTCACTACACGATAAAATCAAATTATCAAAAGAATTATCATGTGATAAAGAAACGGGATCTTTGTGATCTACACTCGTTCCACGCCGGCCGCAATACTGACAGCGGTAATTATACTTATGCCGAATTCGTTCCCGATCTACAAAGTCAACTTCATTTAAAGAAAAATCAACTTCAATCCCCATCTTTTTCATATTTACTGCAAAATCAACATTATTCTCAGGAACATAGTCTATTTCATTATCTTCACTCTTAATAATTGCTAAATTAAACTCACGACGTGAAATTTGTTGCAAAGCAACTTCATTGCCATCATAATCTTGAATGAACGACTCATACTGTCGCCTATTAGTATTGTCTACAAGATAGTGCTTTAAAGAATCCGGCTTAATCTGACCATTATTCTTCTTTCCTACAAAGCTATAGAGCATTACCTGGGAAATACTTTCAACTACCGGATTTTCATAGTTCTCTGCATCCAAATTTCTTGTTAAACAAATATCACAAATACTTGTCAACTTAGGGTTCATTAACCCTTCTTGCTTAAAATGAAGACTATCAAGTCGTAAACCACAGGATGCACACTGTAATTTCAACCTATTCTTCCCCCATTAACAAAATACTAAATGCAATTCTTTGCATTTTATCTTTACCGGCAAAATCGCCCTTAAATAAATCTGGCAAAATTTTCTTAATAAAGTATTGAACACAAGTTAAATCATCAAACTTTTTAATAGTTTCAAGACTTTCTTTAAACATCTGCATGAACACAGGATTTGGATTTCCTAATTCAATTTCACCATAAGCTTCATAAAGTAAATCCAACTTATCACAAATAGATAAGATCTTACCCTCTAAAGTATCATCTTTTCCTTCAGATAGGCGTTTTGTATAAATTTTTTGAAATTCTTTTGGAATTTCATCCTTAATAAATTTAGCAGTCATGGTTTCTTCAACATCCCCAATCATCTTACGTAATTGTGGAGTTGCATACTTAACTGGCGTCTTGATATCACCAATAAAACGCTCAGTATAATCATGGTTAAGACTCTTTTCATAAAGAGCTTTCCAATTTACTTTTTGCTTACCAATGACTTCTTCGATATCTCCCATCATTTGAGCAAGTTCTGCTGTTCTAAAGCTATGATCAGCTACAGAATGGTGTTGATATTTAAAATATCCTGGTGCACGGTCAATCGACTCTAAACTATTAAAACCTTGAATATACGCATTTAATCCCATAAAAACTTACCCCTTCCAGAAATATAAAAATGTCTAAAATTTCTACTATCATAGCAAAACCACTCTACTCTTGCAAATCAAAAATAGAGAAAGATTTAACACCTTAATCTTTCTCTATTTCTCTAATCCCGTCAACTCATTTGTATTTAAAGCAGCTAAAACAATCAATGTTGCATCGTAGTAATTATTAGCAGGAAGCGGTCTTGAAAAAATATATTTTTCATGTTCTACCAAAGTACCATATCCTTCATTTTGATACTTACTTGCGGCTACAAAGATCGGTGCACTAAAGCTTGCAGACTCATATGGATATAGGGTTTTTCCACTCAGGGTAAACCCACTTGATATTTCTTCTTTTTGCTTAAAAAAACTCAGCATTTTCTTTACGATATTATTGGCTTCTTTATCATTACTTGCTGCTAAGAGCATCGGAACTCGGCAAGCATTGGCGCTGTAATTACCATCATCTTTAGTTGCTACATCATTAGGCTTAACAGGAGACGCCTGTTTTTGCTTTGAAATCCAGGCAAAATCCGGAACTAGTCCTGTTTTATGTTGGCTGCTAAGCTCTTGTAAATAAGTCAGCATCTGTGATTTTATTTCTATCCAGCTGTGATCTCCAGTTGTTTGATAAAATTCTTCAAATGCTTGTGGCATTACATCTGATGTTCTCATTACATTATAAAAATGTGATTTCTTATTTGCCCAATTTCCTACAGTAATTATTTTAGCCGAACGATTGCTTTCTAACTTTTTGATATCACTGATTAATTTAATAACTTGAGCTTTATATCCATGTCCTGGCCAAACTTTATCAGCTTCAAGCAATGCTTGGGCAATCATCATATCGCCGTCACTTGCGCTCACTGGATTATCCTGTAAGCTTCCCTTTTTATTTTCTTGTCTCCAGCTCATTAAGTTTGAATTAGACAATCGATGCCTTAAATAATAATTATCCAATTTTTGAAAATCAGTTTGGCTTCCTAAGTGCTTCTGTCCTGCCTTTACAGCTAGTAACATTCCATATCCCTGTGCTTCCGACAAGGCAAACGGTGGCTTATTTTTTCCAGCTGCGTTAACATACTGCTCACTTTCACTTTGATTTTTTATATAGTCTTCTCGCCAAACCTGATAGTATCTTTTTTCTATCGTGCGATCATTGCTCATCCTTACATATCCAATAATTCCTAAGTAAGCTACTATCACACCTAAAATCAAGATTAAATTTTTAACTCTCATGCCCTATCCCTAATCTGCAAATCTCTTTGTTTTTACCCATTTACTACCGTCTCGCTTAAAGATTTTATCCCCGATAACTGAGCAAACTGCTTGGATAGAAATAGCAATAAATAATTGTGAATAGGTAAAATACGAACCCAATGCTAACCAAATTTGATCACTAGTGGCTTGTCCATATTGTGTAGCTAAAGCCAGATTGATTTGAGTTACATATAAAAGAATCATCAGTAACCAATTAATTAATAAAAGTTGCATCAGTAAGAGATTGGAATCCATTGCAAAAATAATTGGTATCTTAGGATTAAAAAATCTTGCCACTACACATCCTAAATCTACGAAGAAGATAATATCGGAAAGAACAACCGCTAAGTTAAACCAAAAGAAAACACAGGTTAAATAAAACGTTTCTAATTTAACGCGCCAATTACTCCTATCAAATAAATGCTTAAAATTATTTATCACAACTTGATAGTTTCCTTTTGCCCAACGCAATCGTTGATAATAATAATCACGTAAGTGCTCAGGCTCTTGTTCAAACGCTTCTGAATTATAAGCTAAAGCAATCAAGTATCCATCTTCCATAATCCGAAAAGAAATTTCTGTATCTTCAGTTAAAGCACCCTGTTGCCAACCACCAATACTTCTTACATACTCGGTATTAATGATGAAATTTGTTCCTGGAATTCGTCCAATTTTAAATAAATTCCAGACCCCAACATGTTGAATACGTTGAGAAACAATTACTTCTTGATTGATACATCTAGTTAAAAAGTTTTGCCTTGCATTGCGTGTTTTATTTCTTCCAAAGGTAGCCATGTAGCGACTTGGGTTCTCTAAAACTTTTTTAA
>CAMFQH010000182.1:0-3478 GCA_945980025.1 uncultured Lactobacillus sp. | reverse complement strand
GGATCATATCTATCAAGCAGCTTAAGTGTTCAATTTATTATTGCAATTTACGTAATTTAGAATTTAATAAAAAGTTAGAAACATTTTTAAAGTATTCCATCCGAGAAATTATTCGTAATACGTTTGAACATACAACTAAAAATGAAGTTTTTATTGCTGCACAAAGGCATGAAAATGCTGGGTATATTGAATTGGTTATTTCCGATGAAGGGGAAGGAATTCGGCGTACGTTAAGTGTTAATAAAGCACTTGGAAAAATAAATGATAGTCAAGCTTTACGATACGCAATACAACCAGGAATATCTATGGTTTCCGGAGATGAATTATATCAAAAAAGAAATAGAACAAACTTAACTGGAAACAGTGGGTATGGATTGTATGTTACCTCTGAATTGTTTAAAAAAATTGGTGATATGAAACTAATCAGTGGTTCAGCTGTTTTGGACATTAAGAGTAATACAATTACTGAGATGGATTTTAAATATCCTGGTACTGCAGTTGTATTAAATGTATATCTTAATGAATTAGATAGTGTAAGTGATAATGAAATAGAACAAATTGTTGCATTAGGTGAAAAAAGTGCCCAAGATGATCCTAATGCAATTAAGAAAGCTTCGAAGTCATCGCGAATTTTTTAGAGCATTTAATTTACCACGTAGAAAAATACTATTACCCAAATAAGTTGTAGCGGTAATAGCATTAAAAATTTTCTTAAGCTTTATATAAATTAAAAGACTAAGCAGTTAGTATACCGATGCTTTAGCTTGTGTATAATTAACTACTTAGTTTTTTATCGAAATCAATTTTGCATATGCGGCTAATGTAAAACTATCAATAATATCTTGATTAGCAATCATTTGCTTAAGTTGATTGAGAGTGACTAATTTATAATCAAAAATTTTTTCAGATTTTTGTAGTTTTATTTGCTGATTAAAATTTAGCTTTATTAAGATAATTCCGATTTTTACGTTGATTAAACCAGAGTCAGGCATAACTTCTCCTAACTTTGTCATTTTAGCAGTATTACTTAGATTAGTTTCTTCTTTTAATTCACGGATCGCAGTTTGCTCATGTGTTTCGTTTTTTTCGCTAAAACCTCTAGGAAATTCCCAATGTTCAGTGTTATCTGTTCTCTTTATTTTTATTAATAAATATTTGTGGTTGTCTGTAGCAATTATTACAGCACCACTATTTTTTTGATTTATTTGCAAACTAGTAGGTGAACCGATAATTTTGAAGTAATTATTTTCCCATTCCATGATTAGTTAACTTTCCATTGTAATCAAAACTAAGAATCCAAGTATTATATCTTTCACCATTTTGAAGCACAGTATTCAAATGTCTTTCAAAAATGATAAGCATTAGTATTAAACATATAATATAAATAATTATTCCAATTTGTATACCCCAATGAAGTTTAAATAAGTCAACAATTTGGCTATATACACCTAATAAGGGCAAAGAGGTTAAAAATATCATACCCGTATAAATAGTATTATCAGTTGAACTAAAGAGCCAGAATTTTATCCATCCCTTTCCGAGCTTAGGCTTACTTTTGGTATTAAGCGGAGCTGTCATTAGATCTTTCATTTTTTCTTGTAGACTAGCAACATTAGAAAATTTAGGATAATGGCTCATAGTCCAATTGATTACATATATTACATCAAGGTATTGTGTGTGCCAACTTCGAAGATCTGCTAAGTTTAGTAAGACAATTCCACCGATGATCACTAATACGATATATATTGCAATCTGCGTAGGTTTACCAAAGAAATCAGTATCTAAATTGTTGAAATTAGTCAGTACAAATGAAAGCAAGACTATATAAAAGGTAATAACTTGATCTCGTTTTTTTCCTTGTTCTAGTAAGTGCTGATTACAATTATTATATACAGAATCTAAGTACTGTATAAATTGATTCATGTGTGCGTCTTCGTTGTACATGAGTGATATTTTTCCTTTCTTGGCTATAGTATATCAGATAGAGATTTGATAAAAAGAACTACTATAGGGTGGTGACTGGATGAACCGTATAATATTTATTGATATAATTTAGATGCTTATTTAGGTGCGATATAGATGATTTGGATATATAAGGAATAAATATGACAAAAAAGACTTTATCTTCTGACCAATTTTTAAAGGATATTCAGGGTAAAATAAGTTTCTCCAGATATAGAGGCCCTTTTAGTAGGTAAAAAGAGCATAAAAAAACCTCACTGTTAAGTGGTGAGGAGGTTTTTATCAGTTATTTTCGTTAAGTTTTCTACTATGAATCTGTAACCAATCTGCTACGAGTTTCATATTTTTTTCAGAGTCTTCACTATTTGTTACCGCAAGGATAAATTCAAGTCCTTCTTCATTACTGAATTTTAGGTCATATCCATTTTTTCTTAAGAAAAAGGTTGTTGCAGCTAAAGCAGTTCGTTTGTTACCATCAACAAACACATGCTTTTTAGTGATTTTTTGCAAAATAAACGCTGATTTCAGCCAAATGTTAGGATATAATTCTTGTCCAAACACCACTTGTTTAGGTTGTTCAGTAACAATATCTAACCCTTCAGGGTATTGGACACCAGCAGAGCTTTTTCCAGCTCTTTTAATTACAGTTTGATTAATGGCCATCAGCGTTAATTTGTTGATATAATACAAAGTTATTTATCCTCTAGTGCTTTCATTAAATCGCCATGCTCACTGTAGAATTCTTGCATGAACTCGTCTAAATCTGGATCTACAGCATCCATCCGCCTAAAAATTATTTGTTTCTTGTCCGGATCAACAATTTTTTCAAATACAGTATCTTTGTCGGCATTCAACTCCTTTCTGTCCTTGCTTGTAACTCTAAAACTCCATGAATTTCCTGATTTAAACAGTTGTACCTCTTTGTTATCCATATATTCTATCTTGTCTTCCTACACTTAATGCTTGTTTCCTAAATTCTTTCACTTTTATGTTTTTGTGTTAGCTAACGTTATGACATAACTATATAATGTAATGACAAATAAGTCAAATGAAAAGGTAAATTTTCTAAATTTATTTTTTGCTCAATCTCATGAACGGGTTCTTACTGATAAGTTAGACGTGCCAATGGTTTACCTTTCAACCGACTATGTATTCGATGGTCAAGGCACTAAGCCATGGGAACCTGACTTCAAGGGTTACAAGCCATTGAATGTTTATGGCGAAACCAAGTTAGGCGGCGAAAAGGCTGTTGCCGATACTTTGGACAAGTACTTCATTGTTCGTATCGCTTGGGTATTTGGCGTGAATGGTCACAACTTTATCAAGACTATGCTTAAAGTTGGTTCAACCCACGATGAAGTTAAGGTGGTTGATGACCAAATCGGTACGCCAACTTACACCTTTGACTTGGCACGTTTGCTTGTCGACATGATCGGAACCGACAAGTACGGTTACTACCATGCAACCAATTCTGAATTACCAGCAACCGAAAGCGGTTATGATGAAAATGGCACTA
>CAMFQH010000181.1:0-3484 GCA_945980025.1 uncultured Lactobacillus sp. | reverse complement strand
GATACATTTGGCCGTGTTCGTGTTATGACTAATGATAAGGGACGTAGAGTGAAGAAGGCTACCCCATCTACTCCTGTAGAAATTACCGGTTTAAATGATGTTCCAGAAGCAGCTGATAAATTGGTTGTCTTTGATGATGAAAAGACTGCTAGAAGCGTTGGTGAACAACGTGCTAAGAATGCCTTAGAAAAACAACGTGAAAATGTCCAACATGTTACTTTAGACAACTTGTTTGATACAATGAAGAAAGAGAACATGAAGGAAGTTGACATTGTTCTTAAGGCTGACGTTCAAGGTTCAGCAGAAGCATTGCAACAATCTCTTGAAAAGATCGAAGTTGAAGGTGTAAGAGTTAACATTATTCACTCTGGTGTTGGTGCCATTAATGAATCTGATGTTACTTTAGCTGGTGCTTCAAATGCATTTATTGTCGGTTTCAATGTTCGACCAACTAATACTGCTAAGAGTCAAGCAGATTCTGAAGGTGTAGATATTCGTCTATATAACATTATTTACAAGGTTATGGATGATGTAGAAGCTGCAATGAAGGGTATGCTTGAACCTACATACGAAGAAAAAGTTACTGGTAACTTAACTGTTCGTGAAACTTGGAAGGTATCTAAGATTGGTACAATTGCTGGTGCCTTTGTTGATAACGGATATGTTACTAGAGATTCAGGTATTCGTGTAATTCGTGATGGTATTGTTAAATATGATGGAAAAGTTGCATCTCTAAAACGTTTCAAGGATGACGTTAAGGAAGTTAAGCAAGGATTTGATTGTGGTATCACAATTGAAAACTTTAATGACATTAAAGTTGACGATCAACTTGAAGCCTACGAGATGCAAGAGGTACCTGTTAAATAGGCATCTTTTTTCACAAAAAGGAGCTTAATTATGAAACACAGAATTGGTCGTGTAGAAGGCGAAATTTTACGTGAATTGACAAAGATATTACGTAAAGATATTCGTGATCCACGTTTAAATGATGTCACTATCACAGCTGTAGAATGTACAAATGATTTATCATATGCGACTGTTTACTACAGTATGTTGACAGATGATCCAGCAAAGGAAAAAGAAGTAGCTGAAGGACTTGATAAAGCAAAAGGTATGATGCGTCACTTGCTTGGTCAAACTTTAACTGTTTACAAGGTTCCTGAGTTGATTTTTAAACGTGATACTTCTGTTGCTTATGGTTCTAAGATTGATAAGTTAATTAATCAAGTCAAGAAGCAAGATCAAGAACGCGAGAATAAAAATAAATAAATGAAAGAGACGCCGAAAGGCGTCTTTTATTTTGGAGATTAAATAATGCTAAATGGAATTGTAGTAGTAAATAAGCCACGCGGAGTAACCAGTAGTGACTGTGTTTATAAATTACGAAAAATTTTACAAATTAGAAAAATTGGACATGCAGGTACGTTGGATCCAGAAGTAAATGGGGTATTACCGATTGCAATTGGCCAAGCCACAAAGCTAATTGAATTGATGCATGAAAAACCAAAGTCATATATTGGAAGTGGAATGTTTGGGAGAGCAACTGATAGCTATGATTTAGATGGAACAACCACTGCAGAAGAAAAGATAGTTACTCCATTTACAAGTGATGAAATTATTAGTGGAATGAAAAAACTTACTGGAAAGATTGATCAAGTTCCTCCAATATATTCTGCGGTCCGTGTTAATGGTAAAAGACTTTATGAATATGCTCGAGAAAATATTCCAGTAGAACGTCCGAAAAGAAAAGTAAACATTTATAGTTATGAATTAACTCAAGATCCAGAATATGATCCACTAGAAAAAACTGAAAGTTTTAATTTTGCTATTCGCTGTTCTAAAGGAACCTATGTACGATCCCTAGTAAATGATTTGGGAGAGGAATTGAGAGTTCCAGCTGTAATGACCAGTCTTACTAGAACTAGCAGTTCAGGTTTTGATTTAAGTCAAGCGGTAGATTTAGAAACTATTGAAAAAGAAATAGATTATCCTGAAAAATGGCTTCAACCAATTGATAGTTTTTTCGTAGATTTACCCCAACTTCAAATATCACCAGATCAGTTTAAAAGAGTTTCAAATGGAGCAGGCATTAAATTGAACACCACTTATGCTAAGGTGGCTTTGGTTTATAATGGACATATAAAAGCTATTTATCAACGACAAGGTAAAATTTATCGTCCTGAAATGATGCTTTTAAAAAATGAATAGTGAGAGTAAAAAATGAAAGTAATAACCTTAGATTATCCTATTTCTGCACCTATCACGACTAAAAAGGTAATCTTAACGCTAGGTTTTTTTGATGGGGTGCATATTGGACATCAAAAACTCATTAAAGATGCTAAGCTAATAGCGGAACAAAAGAACTTACCATTAATGGTAATGACTTTTGACAAACATCCTAAAGAAATTTATAAAAACGATCATAAATTTGTCTATTTAGAAACTGAGCAAGAAAAAGAGCGTAAAATGGAGAAGCTGGGAGTAGATTACTTAGTGATTATTAAATTTACTCAAGAATTTAGCCAGCTTTCGCCTCAAGATTTTGTTGATCAGGTGGTAATGAAACTCAAAGCTGATACAATAGTCGTTGGTTTTGATTATACTTATGGCCCCAAAGATATTGCTAATGTAGAAAATCTACCTAAATTTGCTAAAGATAGATTTAAAATTGTAGTGGAGCCAAAACAAGCAATAGATAAAATAAAAGTGGGATCTACTTATATTAGAAAAGCTATTCAGCATGGAAATGTTGAACTAGCAGCTGAGTTACTTGGCCAGCCTTATGAAACTTCTGGCATTATTGTTCACGGCTTCAGACGTGGACATAAAATTGGCTTTCCAACTGCTAATCTTGAAATTTCTGGCTCTAAAGTTTTACCAGCTGAGGGAGTTTATGCAACTAGAGCAAAGGTAAATGGAAAATGGCATGATGCTATGACTAGCGTTGGCTATAATGAAACTTTCAAAACAAATCATGGTTTGACAATTGAAACTAATATTTTTGATTTTGATGAAGAAGCCTATGGTAAGCCACTAACTTTAGCCTGGTACAAGTTTATCCGTAAAAATAAAAAGTTTTCTGGTATAGAAGAACTTTCACATCAATTAGATCAGGATAAGCGTGATATTAAACAATATTTTTATAAATTGAAAAACTAATGCTAGGCTTGCTTTTATATAATCTATGTGATAGAATATTTTTATCAATTGAAATTTAATATTTGAAAGAAGGTTACGCCATTGCGTTTTTAATCTTGCAAAATAGCATAGTTGAATTTTAATAATTGTTTTTCTTTTATAAGGACAACTGTGCACTTTTGACAAGATGGAACGTAGACGGGGATCTTCCTTTTTTTGCTTAACTAGGATAAAGTCTACACTTGTCAAAAGTGTAGGCTTTTTTCGTGAGGTGATTAATATGAGTAATATTAATATTTCAAATCTTTCTTTTAGATATCCAGATAGCTCAGATAATATATTTAAT
>CAMFQH010000180.1:0-3484 GCA_945980025.1 uncultured Lactobacillus sp. | reverse complement strand
TAGAAATTAGGTTAGTTATGTCAGAAGAAGTAATTATTAGAAAATATAAAAATATAGACTATGTTCAATTATGCAAAGTACATGATCAAGCCAGAATGCAAGAATTAATTGTAGGTAATGCGGTTGATCTGTATGCTCCACTTGAAGTGGCAGTGTATAAAGAGGAACTGTTTTCGGAAACAATTTATGTGGCTGTGATTGATAGCAAAATAGTAGGTTTTGTGGCTTTTAGAGAAAACGAACTAGGCTATATTTATGTGTTAAATGAATTTCAAGGAAGAGGAATTGGTGGTAAATTACTGGATACTGTAATTCCTTGCTTAGAACGTCCCGCTTTTTTAGAGGTCTTTTCCACAAATATCAAGGCGAAAAGATTATATCGGAGTCGTGGATTTGTAGAAGAGACTAAAGAAAAAATGATTTTGCATTAACTTAATAAAGAGACCAAAAAACGGTCAGTGGATGATGTTCACTGACCGTTTTTAAGGATACTAATATGTACTAATCTTTTTTATAGAAAGTTTCTTCTACAGCATGAGTGATAGCAATCTTGTCATGGGCATAAGAAAGACCACCTTGTACGTAAAGACGGTATGGTGGGCGCATTGGACCGTCTGAAGATAATTCAATGGTAGAACCTTCAGTAAAGCTACCTGAAGCCATAACAACATCATCTTCATAACCATCTTGGTGGTATGGAATAGGATCAACGAATGAGTTCATTGGTGAATAGTGTTGAATTGCAGCACAGAATTTAACCATTGGATCCGGTTGACCGAAGGTTACAGTTTGAACGATATCGGTTCTTGGATCATTCCACTTCGGTGCAACTTTCATTCCCATTTCTTCGCAGAGAGCAGCAGTATAAATCATACCCTTTAAGGCTTCCCCAGTAGTGTGAGCTGCCATAAAGAATCCTTGGTACATATCCCTTAAATAGCCCCAAGTAGCGCCTTCACCTTTACCAGCACCTGGTACGTTAAGGCGTGAGCCTGCTCCTTCGATAAGATCCTTTTTACCAACAAGGAAGGCACCAGCTTTAACAATACCAGCACCGGCATTCTTAAATAAAGATCCTGCCATCATATCAGCACCGTAGAAAGTTGGCTCTTCTGTCTCAGAAAATTCACCATAACAATTATCAACAAATATCTTTACATCTGGACGAACTTCTTTAATGAACTTAAGCATTTTCTTGATTTTTTCCATTGTAAAGCTTGCACGAACAGCATAACCAAGAGAACGTTGAATAGTTACAACTTTAATTTTTGGATCTTGCAAGTCTTTTCTAGCTTGTTCGAAGTCTACTTCACCGTTATCAAGTAGATCGGTGTGCTTAAAGTCAATGCCCCATTCTTTCATATTGCCTGGTTTGTCACCAGCTAAGCCGATAACTTCTTGAATAGTGTCATATGGCATACCAGTTAAGTAGTAGAGCGTGTCGCCAGGGCGGAGCATACTAAATAGACCAACAGCAATAGCATGGGTTGCTGAAGAAAATTGAGGACGTACTAGTGCATCATCAGTTTTGAAATAGTCTGCATACATTGCCTCTAATTTATCACGGCCAACATCGTCATAACCGTAACCAGTAGAAGGTACTAAATCTTCTTCTCCTACCCGATGCTTTCTAAATATATCTAAAACACGTTGCTGGTTATAGAAGACTTGCTCATCAATTTCTTCTAGACGAGGTTCAATCATTTTATCGACTTTATCGACTTTTTCTTTTAATTCGGTTGGTAAGTTTTCTTTCCAAGATAAAACCATTACTTAATTCTCCTTTAATACTTCTGCTTGTACTCTTATTTTACCATCTAATTTTTGATCCCAATAGACTCCCTGAATTTCAGGTACAAATCCTGGAAAACGCTCGATAGCACCTACTAAAACTTCGAAATACTTTTGATCAATATCGCTCCATTTTTCGCCTGGCGCAACAATGAACACCCCTGGTGGATAAGGTAAGGCACCTTCAGCGGCAATGCGACCTTTAACATCTTCTAAGTTAACTAATTCACTTTCATTTTTCATGAAGAGATAGTCAGCATGCTCGGGAGTCATTTGATAATTTTGCATGTCTGGTTTAGCAAATAATTCTTGCTGGAGAGTAAAGGTATTATTTCCCCGGTAATAATTATGCATTTCCTGGCAAAGTTGCTGTAAAGTATAACCTTTGTAGCGATCACCATATACCTTAGCCAATTTAGGTAATACTTTTTCTAATGGTGCATCTTCATCGTAGTAATGTTCAAATTCTAGAAATGCATTAAGTAATGTATCTAATTCCGCTTTTGTATCGCCGGGGGTAAGTAAGAAGAGCAGTGAGTATAGATCATCTTTTGCGCGAATAATTCGCTTCTCCATTAAGAATTCAGCTACTACTGGGCCTGGAATACCTGTATCTTCATATTTTGCTTTTTTAACATCAATACCGGGTGTGACTACTGTAATCTTTAGTGGATCAAGCATTGCTTGTCCCGTTGCAATTTTGCTAAATCCATGCCAAAGATTATTGGAATCTAAATTCCAGTACTTTTCATTTGTAGCTAACTCATCAGTACTAATATTTTCAAAATTATCAATTACTAGTGGCTTAAATAATTTTGATTTTCTAATTAATCCTTTACGCCATTCAATTCCTAAGCGTAAGATTTGATCCCACCATTTTTTATTACCTTCACCACTAGTTAAATATGAGTTAACGGTGAGTGAGGCATAAAGTGGATAAGAGTAACTTGAGGTAACAAATTTAAGATAAGCATGGTTAAAGTGCTTATGATCAACGTAACGTTTCTGACCTTTAATATGAGCATCCTTTTTCAAAATTTGTGAGGCTTGGCCCATCCCAGCTTGTTGTTTATGAAGTGATTGAGTTACTAAAATACCCGGATCTTCTGGTCTAAAGTCTAAGTTGAGGGGAGACAGGTGATTCATAATTGGAACAAACTGTTCGAATCCACCCCAAGCACAATCAAAAAGAATGTAATCGCATAGTTTACCGATTTTATCAATCATCCACTTTGCGTCATAAAAGAGTCCATCATATGTCTCTGATTGAATGATAGCCAGTCTAAATGGACGTTTAGCTTTAGCTTTTTCAGGGTCAACTTTATCAATTTCAGTGCGAATTTTTTCTTCACTTAAGAAGTTAGGATCCATTTCTCCAATTAATCCAAGAGCATTGCGATCAGTTGGAATATATACTGGCTTGGCACCAGTCATTACTAAGGCGCTGTTATAGAGGGATTTATGATTATTTCGATCAAAAAGAACTAGGTCATCTTTAGTTAATAGTGCATTTGCACAAATTGAATTTGCACTCGTTGTTCCATTAGTACAGAAATAAACTTTATCAGCATGATAGGTTTCGGCAGCTTTTTGCTCAGCAGTTAAAGGCGTTCCTTCGTGGGTCATGGTATCGCCTAATTCTGGTACTGTATCACTGGTATCCGCAAACATGAGGTTTTTACCAAAGAAACGA
>CAMFQH010000179.1:0-3487 GCA_945980025.1 uncultured Lactobacillus sp. | reverse complement strand
TTAAAGAATGGAGTGAGTAAATGAACATATTTAAAAAACTGGGTTGGTTTTTTAAGCAGGAGAAAAAGCGGTATATTGTTGGTATTGCTTTTTTAGCTTTGACTTCATTAGCAAATTTGGTTCCGCCAAGAGTATTAGGCTTAATGGCTGATCAATTAGATAAAGGACATATTTCTTGGGGTCAATATGGGATGCTGATTATTGCTGTTTTAGCAGCAGCTTTTGTCCTTTATATTTTACGCTATTTTTGGCGTAAACAAATCTGGGGTGGAGCTGCCGAACTAGAACGGCAAATGCGGTCAAAGTTATTTGATCATTTTATGATCATGGATCGTACTTTTTATCAAAGGCACAGAACTGGTGACCTGATGGCCCATGCCACTAATGATGTTTCTGCAATTCAAAATGTCGCTGGAGATGGAGTCTTGACATTGGTTGATTCACTGATTATGGGGCTGTCGACTATGATTGCAATGATTGTGTTTGTCGATTGGCGTTTAACAATTGTTGCATTGTTGCCATTGCCGTTTCTTGCTTGGGGGGCTAAACATTTAGGAGACAATTTACACAATGCTTTTGATAAGTCTCAAGCGGCTTTTTCTCGTTTAAATAATAAAACTCAAGAGTCAATTTCTGGTATCAAGGTTATTAAGACATTTGGTCAAAGTGAGCAAGATACCAATGCTTTTGATAAGATGGTTGATGATACAATTAAAATTAATAAAAAAGTCTTTATTTGGGATTCATTATTTGATCCATTGGGAACTATTATTATTGGCTTAACTTATACAATTACTATTATTTATGGTGGTTTATTGGTATCCGATAAAATCTTATCTGTTGGTCAGCTAGTTTCTTTTATTGCTTATATTGGAAACATGGTTTGGCCTATGTTTGCAATTGGCTATTTATTCAATATCTTGGAACGTGGAAGTGCCAGTTATGACCGTGTACAAAAGCTGTTAGATGAGAAACCGTTAATTACTGATGCTCACGCAGATGAGAGTTTGACACCGACAGATATTCACGGTGATTTACAATATGATGTTAAATCATTTGCTTATCCAGATGAAAAAGATATTCCAGTTTTACGAGATATTCACTTTGCTCTTAAAACCGGACAGACTCTAGGCTTAGTTGGTAGAGTCGGTGCAGGTAAAACTACTATAATTCAGCTACTCTTGAGAGAATTTGATAATTATGCAGGTAAGATAACCCTTAATGGACATGATATTCGGAATATACCTTTAAATGTTTTGTTAAGGCAAATTGCTTATGTACCACAAAATAATTATTTATTTTCAACGAGTATTCAAAAGAATATTGCTTTTTCAGATGTTAATGCACAAGATAATCAAATTATTGCGGCAGCCAAGAAGAGTGATTTGCATAATGATATTTTACAAATGCCGCGAGAATACAGCACATTAGTTGGTGAGAACGGTGTGTCTCTATCTGGTGGACAAAAGCAGAGAATGTCAATTGCTCGTGCTCTTCTAAAGCAGAGTCAAATTTTGATCTTAGATGATGCATTATCAGCAGTTGACGCTAAGACAGAGACTGAAATCTTACAGGCGTTGCGTAAAGAAAGAAAAGATAAGACAACTTTAATTGCGGCTCACCGTTTAACTTCAGTGATGAATGCTGATTTAATTTTGGTTTTAAAAGACGGTAAAATCGTTGAGCGTGGTACACATGATCAATTATTAGCTCAAAATGGTTGGTATGCAGAAATGTGGCGTAAGCAAGAATTAGAAGACGAGGTGGGTGACAGCAATGAATAACGATGAAAGCAATCAATCAGTTTGGGCAAAGGCGATACCAATTAAAGAGCAAGTTGGGATCTTTAAAAGATTGATGGGTTTTGTTAAACAATTCAAATTTGAGATGATAATTGCCTTAGTTGGTGCTCTTTTTGTAAGCATTATTAATATGCTCTTACCGTTTGGTTTACAATACTTTCTTGATCATTTTTTGATTAAAAAGAGTGCAACAGTTCAGATAGTTCTATTTGCTGGCTTTTTATATGCTTTAGGTTCTTTACTGAAGGCTATTATTCAATTTACATATCAATACTTTTTTGCTTTAGGATCAGAAAAATCCTTAGAAAGCGTTCGACGTGCGCTTTACCGTAAACTGCATACTTTAGGCATGCGTTACTTTGATCAAACGCCTGCTGGTTCAATCGTTTCAAGAGTAACAAATGATACGATGACTTTGAGCCAATTCTTGACTGTTTTATCGAGTGTAGTCATTAGTTTCTTTTCAATTGTTTCAGCCTTGGTAGCAATGTTTGCGACTAATAGAACGGCTGGCTGGTTAATATTGATTTTTCTGCCAATTATGCTGTTTATTATTTGGCTTTATTCGCAATATAGTTCACGCTTGTATCGTAACTATCGTGAACGTTTGAGTAGAATTAATACTAATTTGAATGAATCAATTGAAGGGGTTTCTTTAATTCAACAGTTTAAGCAAGAGAAACGAATGACTAAGGGATTTGAAAATGAGAATGGTGGCTTAATGAATACTCGTTTCAATATGATTCGAATTAATTCGTTGCTTCTGTCGCCACTAACTAGTTTGCTCTATTCCTTAGCTTTAGCCGTTTCTTTAATGTATTTTGGCTTCCCTTTGCAAGCAACATTTGTACCAGCAGGGGTAGTGTATGCTTTTTCACAATATATTTCTCAGTTTTTCAATCCAATTTCTACAATGATGGATCAAATGACACTCTTTCAAGATGGGATTGTTGCTGGTAAGCGTATTTTTAAAATTCTTGATGATACGGAATATGAACCAGCTCAAAAAGTGCAACCAGGTTTGACTATTAGCAAAGGTAAGATTGAATTTAAACATGTTAGTTTTTCATATGATGGTAAAAATGAAATTTTGCATGATATTACTTTTACAGTAAATCCTGGTGAAACACTTGGTATCGTAGGACATACTGGTTCAGGTAAAAGTTCAATTATTAATGTGATGATGCGCTTTTATGAATATTATCAGGGCAAAATCTTAATTGATGGTGTTGATATTAAAAAATATTCTAAAAAGGAATTGCGTAAAAAGCTAGGCTTGGTTTTACAGGAACCTTTTATGTTCTATGGAGATATTGCTTCGAATATCCGATTATATAATAAGAATATTACCGATGAGCAGATTAAAAAGGCTGCTCAAGCTGTTCAAGCGGATCGTTTTATTGAAAAAATGCCAGGCAAATATCATGCTAAAGTGATTGAAGGCGGTAGTGAACTAAGCCAAGGGGAAAGACAGCTGATTTCTTTTGCTCGAACTTTGGTCACTGATCCCAAGATTTTGGTGTTAGATGAGGCTACAGCTAATGTAGATACAGAAACAGAAGATTTAATTCAAAAGGGGTTAAAGAGATTGCGTAAAGGTCGAACTACATTGGCTATTGCTCATAGACTTTCAACGATTGCTGATGCTGATCAAATCATTGTATTAGATAAAGGACGCATCGTTG
>CAMFQH010000178.1:0-3497 GCA_945980025.1 uncultured Lactobacillus sp. | reverse complement strand
CTTATCAAACAGACTTAATCAATAAAGTTACTCGTTCCATGAAAACTGGTCATAAACATATCGTTGTTCAATCTCCTCCTCGTACCGGTAAGACCGTTGTAATGGCTGAAATTGCCAGGAAAACTACTATTAAAAATAATCGTGTAATGTTCATTGTTCATCGAAAAGAAGTACTTGATCAAACAATAACTACTTTTTATAAGCAGAATGTTGATTCAAATTTACTGACAGCTGGAATGGTTCAAACACTTAGCAGAAGAATTAACATTTTGCCAACACCACAATTAATCTTAATCGATGAAGGGCACCATGCTTTAGCTAAGAGCTATCAGAAAATATTAAATAAATTTCCTGATGCATACGTATTATTTTTCACTGCAACGCCAATTAGAACCGGTAGAAAACAATTAGATTTAATTGCTGATGATCTGATAGTAGGCAAATCAATCAGAGAGCTAACAAAAGAAAAGTTTTTAGCACCATTTAAATATTATTCAGTTCCTTATGATGACTTGAATACTAATAAATTGAAGCGGTCATCAACAGGAGACTATACAAAAAAGTCTATGAATGATGCATTGAGTAATAAAATTTACGGTCATGTAATCGAGAATTACTTAAAAATTGCTAAAGATAAGCAAGCCGTGGTTTATACATATTCAATTAATTCTGCTAAAAAATTAGCACAGCAATTTAATCAAAGCCATATCAATGCTGTTGAACTTGATGGAACAAGCAATAAAGATTTTAGAGATAAAACCGTTAAAGCTTTTAAAAATCAGCAGTTAAAAATTTTAGTCAATGTTGATCTGTTTACCGAAGGTGTTGATTTGCCAAATGTTGACTGTGTGATCATGGTTAGACCTACAGAAAGCCTTTCATTATATATGCAGTTTTCAATGAGATGTTTAAATCCTAGGCCTGGAAAAACAGCAATTATTATTGACCACGTTAAGAATTATCAAAAATTTGGTTTGCCAAATGCTGATCGTAATTGGAAGCAAGTTTTTCACACCAAAGCTAAAAATAAGCATAAAAGCAATGTTGATGGCGGGCCAAATATTGTTACATGTCCTAGTTGCTTTGCAGTAGTAGATCGTGAAGAAATTGAAGATAACACATGTCCGATTTGTCAATTTAAGCCAATTGTTCAAACCAAAGGCAAAAAGATTGTTGATCAAGAACTAACTGAAATTGATCAAAAAGAAATTGAACGTAAGCGTGAAGCTAAAAAACGTCAAAAATTAATTAACAGCATTATTCATGACAATGTTGTTAAGAATGTTGTGAATAAAAGAATTGGTCAATTGAGAACCTATCAAGAATTTAAAGCCTATGCAGAGATTCATGGCTATACAAATAAATGGGCTTATGTAATGTTCAACAAAATGATTAAAGGAAGGAATGTTTAAAAATGATTGAATTGCCGAAGGTAGGTAAGCTACAACCGAAAACTCAACCACATAACTTCTTCATTTGGGGAGCTACCATGTCAGGAAAATCTTATTTTGCTTCGCATTTTCCTAATCCATTAGTTTTAAACACTGATGGTAATAGTGAACAAGGTACAGCTCCATCAATTCAAATCAGAAATATCCGAGATGAACAAGGAAATTTAAAACAATCGTGCATTAAGCAATTAGATGATATTATCGTTGCTTTGCAAAACCAGCAAGATAGACCGGAAGATCAACGATTTAAAACTGTTGTTGTTGATGTAATTGATGATATTTGCGTAATGATGGAACAAGCAATTTGCTTAGAAGCTAAAGTTCAAGCTTTAAGCGATATTCCATATGGCAAAGGATATGCAATGTTTAACACAGCACTTCAGCAATTTGTAATGGATCTAAAAGCATTACCAATGAATGTAATTTACATTTCACGTGAATTAACCATTACTGATGACAACATCAATATTTCATCTTATCAGCCATCTTTAAAAACTAAATATTACAACATCGTTAATGGTAACTGCGATGTTGTAATTAGAACTATTAAAACTGGTGATGGTCAAAATGCTTCTTACTTTAAAGAAGTTAAAGCTTTAAGAAGCAAATACCATCCTCAAAATATCACTAATATGAATGTTCTTTATGAACTAATACAATGCAGTGGAATGTTCACTAATGAAGAACAAGATTGGGCTAAAAAGAAAATCAATAGTCTAATCAAAAAATCTAATAAGTCAAAAGAAACTAATTCTAATAAATAAAAAGGAGAATAAATAATTATGTCAATTTTAGATGCTTTAAACGATGTTAAGAAAGAAAACTTTGATCCAAACAAAGGCAAGGTCACTAGTGATTTGCAATTGCCAGCTGGCAAATACAATGTTTCTTTACAAGAAGTAAACCACAGTGTATGGCAAAAGAGCGGCACTGATTATATTAGATTCACTATGCAAGTAATCAATGGCAAATATGCTGGTCGTCAAGAATTTATCACGCCAACACTTGCACCTAAAACAGCCAGTGGCAAAGATATGCCTTCATTTGTTTTAGCTCAATCAATCAAAACCATTGCTGTTATTGGTGCGATGGTGGGATGCCAAGTGCCAGACAGCGTATTTCAAAAAGCTGATACCAATGTTACTGATGCATATGAAGATTTAGCTAATCTATTTCAAGATTATTTAGGCAAAACCATGATTATGAATCTTAAGTTATCTGCTAACAAGAAAGATCCAGATAGACCTTATAGAAATTACAGCTTCGAGAAAATGGAACAGCCAAAAGAGGCATCAGTAGATGACAAGGAAGATCCATTTAAAGGCAATGCTGGTTCTGAAGTCCAAATTAATGATGATGACTTACCTTTTTAGATCAATCCAAGATGCAATTGATGAAGTTGCTATAAAGCAAGTAGCACATGAGGCTTGCTTAGATGAGGTTTTAAATTATGGTTCTGATTAACTTAGTAAATTACGCTGTCAATTATGCTAAACATGGATTTTCAGTAATCCCCGTGGCAGAAGACAAGCGTCCACTAATCAAATTCGCTAATAAGCCGGCTTTAACACCTGATGAAATTCGTAAGTTTTGGAAGTTCCATCCCCTTGCGGGGATTGCTTTAAAAACTGATAAATTCATTGTGATCGATGTTGATCGCCATGGTGGTGAAGTTGATGGCTTGGATTCTATTGAGGCTTTAAATCACAACGAATGGTTCAAAGATACATTAACTGAAAAAACAGCTCACGGTGGCTATCATTTCTATTTTAAAAAGCCAGTTGATACGCAGATTACTCAAACCATAGGTATTTTGCCTAGTGTTGATTTGAAAGCACACAAAAATAATTATGTGGTAGTTGCTCCAACTGCAGGATATAAATGGCTTAATCATACACCAATGAAAAACATTCCTGATGGATTACTTAAATTTATTTTGGATCACCAAGACAAAGAACCTAAATACCAGGCTAAGAACTTAAATTATTCAACTGGTAAAACTCAAACTTCTGCACTATTTGAAACTATTGTTAATGGCTTAGGACC
>CAMFQH010000177.1:0-3523 GCA_945980025.1 uncultured Lactobacillus sp. | reverse complement strand
TCTTGTCAAATTCGGTACGTAAATCATTTAAAAATAATGGGTCAATTACCTTATGAATGTTTTCAATCGACGTGTAATGCATACCTCCTGATCGACGCGTATCGGGATTTAGCGTGCTCTCAAAAACGGCACCAAAGATGGTGGGACTAATATTGGACCAATTAAAGCCTTTACCAGCTTCATTCACAATTAAATTCTTGAGTTCAGGAGTAAATTGCGGAATGATAATATTTTCGTCGGAAAACATACCACCGTTCACATATTTAAATTGTTTAAACTCATCAGAAAGGAATGGATCACGTTCACCTTTTTCAGGATTTTTATCTAATACTTTGAATAACGAAATTAACCCATCACGAATATCTTGTGGGGTTCTTCTTTCTAGGAAATTTTGAAAAATATTTTCTTTTCCTAAGATTCCAGTGTCATCAGCGTAGAGAAGGAACACTAGTCTAACAATTAACATGTTTAAGCTTTTCTGAATGTGTTTGTCGTTGATATTAACTCCATCACCTTTGGTATAGGCGTCAGATAATGTAGTATATATTTTTGCTACCAAATTCCCGGCATCAACTGATAGTTGCTTTTCATTAATGATTTGTTGTTGATGAACGTCTACAAGAAATTCCAACGACTTAATTTTATCGGGGAGATCTTTAAGCATTATTGTTATTGGTTTATCCAAAGGTTTATTCATGTCGTGAATATCAATTTGGTTAAAATTTGATACCACAATCCAGCGAGGATATTCATTTGCGGGTAAGAAGTTAGCATAGCGTTTAGCCTGCTCGAAAGGAGTTAGTTCGTCTCCTCCGGACTGCACAATAGGCTTTGCAAGGTCAGTAACCTTTTTTCCCTTCATTTCGATCATTACCTTCGTAGACGGAATATAGCCATCAATTCGTCTAGTTGTAACTTTACCGTTTGCTTTTACATGAACATCTTTTTCATAAGTAACGTAGTCATAGTAGTTATTAATTCCATATACACGTTGCAAAAGATCATTCCAGAATGTTTGACGATCGGCATCTTCACGACCTTTTTTGTCTGACGACCATGTTTTTACAAAATCACGTGCTGATTGCTGTCTTGTTGCCATTATTCAAACTCCTTGTAACTGAAGGCTTTGTAGCCTTTTTTTCTAAATTTGCTTTTTTCTCGCAACAGATTCATATAATCGATGCGGTTAATTTCTTTATTTTGTTCATTTTTAATAGTACGACTTGCGGCATTGACAATCTGCAAGTTCGGAAATCTATTAATAATATTACTCAGTTTTTCTCGCTTCCATTTTACAGGTCTAATGGTTCGCGATGTGCTGTAAATAGCAAAATCACGAGGATACATTTCTAAGCGCTTCTTTTTTGCAATTCTTTTCTCTTTTGATTCGTTTTCTGGATCAGGATCTTCGTCAGTGTTCATATACCCAGTATAGTATAGCGCTACTGATAATGGGTCTCTTCCTTTAAGTGGCTTGATATAAACAGTTTTAGCGTGTCCCCATAATCTGGTTAGAACGTCCTTATCAATAAAGTAAAGTCCAAAAATTAACAGATGAATATGCCAACGAGGTTTATTATTTTTAGCTAGTTCCTCATCAGGTTCGAATATTTTTATGAAAGAGAAAGTCGCATCGTTAAAATTACTTTTAACATAGCGACGTAATCGTTTAAGAAACGTATCGAAATCGTGTTGAAGTTGATCTGTGTCAGTACAGTCATGTGCATATGTTAAGGTAAAAGAAAGCTTCGCTTTATCTTTAGTATTGCTTGTAGCAAATTCAATAGTCCGTCGTAACTTTTGGAAAGTGCGCTGAAGTGAAACAGGATTATCGATTTTCTTTTTTGATTTTTTTTGAGTTTTAATTTCGCCATCTTTTGTTTTGTATTTACCATTTTTTAAGTTGGTAATGTTACTTCTTTTTTTAGGCAATTTATACCCAATTTTTCTAATATGTATTGCATCATTTGTGAAGTAGAATTCTACTTCATCATCAGGAGAAAATTTAGCTTTGTCTTTTATAATCTTTTTAGTCAATGTTATATGCTCCAGTTATTAATAAGTCTTATTGTGTATCCTTTATTACAAGATAATTGCTTTTAGATTAATTATTTGGGTAAAAAACGAAAACGTATTTATATATAACTTACCACAGGCGGTGTAATGTGTATACTTAAAATAAATAAACAATAATTTTAGTTAATTTCAAAAGAGAACAATAATCATCTTTCCTCAAAAGCTTAGTATTTTTTTAGCTGCTATTTCTTAGGTGTAATGTGTATAATTACATACATATTGCTCCCTTCAAAAAATTCACTTATTTTTTTAAACTGCTATTTCTTAGGTGTAATGTGTATAATTACATACATATTGCTAAAAAAAGAAGGAGCAAGAATATTGCTCCCTCTTTTTTTAGTATTCATTTTTTGGGTTGATGTGTCTCAAAAAAGTCCTGTAATCCGCATAATCACTTGCCGAGAGCAGTTGTATATGCTCTTGAACTAGGTCGTCTAGATAGTTATTCATATAATGATAAGATTTGGTTAAAGCAAGCGCTTTAAGTTTATCTCTAGTTTCCTTACTAATGCCAATTGCAGTGTTTTGAGCTTTCTTTTCTTTTTTAACCATAAAATATGCCATCCTTGTTTTTTTTTGCGAATTTTTCATTCGCATAGAGAGTCTAATAAAATTTTTTTATTTTTTAGACTAGTGATTTCATTAAAATAAGATGTAGTAGTTTGTACAGGTTTTAGATAAAACCTGTACAATGATAGAAATCAGGAATCCCTTAATATTAGGGTTTCTAGATATATTTTTTTTATTAGAAAATTATTGTACAGCATTTATGCTTTTATCGTTAAAAACCAGTACAATTTTGATAATGAAATGAGGTAGAAAAATGGTAAAAAAAATACAAGATTCTGAACCGTTAAGGACGAAGGAGCAGATTGAAATGGTTAGAATGCTTCTGAATGAAACGAGAGAAGGATTAAGGAATAGGATAATATTTGATATTGGGATTAATAATGGCTTAAGGACCGGTGATATCTTGAAATTAAAGACAAATGATGTTCGAAATACGGCACAATTGCAAATTCGCGAAGGAAAAACAGGAAAAAAGAGAGTCATTATGTTTAATTCCGATTTGCAAAAGGAAATTGCTGAATACATTGATCATCGAAAAACGCAATCTGAGTGGCTCTTTCCTAATCCTACTAACCCTAAGGAACACATTACAACACAAGCGGTATACCGCCTATTTAAACGTGTTGCTAAGGGGCATAAAGACTTAAATGGCTTAACTGCGCATAGTATGAGAAGGACTTTTGGTTACTGGTATTATAAACAAACACATGATATTGCCACGTTAATGACTATTTTCAACCACTCTTCACAATCGATTACATTACGGTATATAGGTATGACGGATGATAGTGTGAATCATGCACTTCAATCGTTCAAATTGTAGAAAAAATCAATCTTTTTTCATTAGATTATGTTTGTTTGAAAAACTAATTTAGCG
>CAMFQH010000176.1:0-3585 GCA_945980025.1 uncultured Lactobacillus sp. | reverse complement strand
GAGTCTGTAAAATTTTATAGGCTTATTTAATTTTTATGTGATTTTGAGTCCAATTTTGCATTTGGAAGTCTAAAAATGTCAGAATTCCTTCTTTAGTTTTGTATAATTTCTTTATTATTTCTGGATTGGTTTGTCTGTAGTAATTTTCTACTTTGTTGGATGTTTTTTCTATATTTTCATCATCTAAGTGTTCTATGTATCTGTGGAAGTGATTGATGATGTGTTTTCTGATGAAATCTTTTAATACGACTGGAATGGCTCTGTAATTTTGTAAATATTGTTTAAATTGCTCGATTGCTTCTTGCTTTGAATTTTGTCTGAAGCAATTTTTCAATTCGTTCGCATTTTCGTAAATATAATCTCTTTGTTTTCCGTTAATCTTGTTCCGTCTACAATGCACTTTTAATTTGTGATTGATTGTTTGAAATAGATGAAATGTGCATAATTGATGTTTCACCCCTATTTCATCTGCTACATTACGATACATTGGGAATAAATCGGTTGTTAGGCAAATAAATGGTTTATTTGCCGTTGAATCTAGAATAAATTTTTTCGTGTTTTCTGGTATTCTACGACGTACAATTCTTTCTGAGACTGGAATATTGAGTATTGCATCATATAATGTTAATCTGTAGTGTCTGACTCCATTGAGTCTTAAAAATTGCTCATCATATAAATAGTAGCCTGAATATTCGAATTTTTTGTTGGTGATTGTTTCTTCGTGATTTTTGTTGGACCAGTTCTTGATTGTTTGATGAGATATTCGAATTCCAAGGAATATTTCAAAGTATTTGCTTATTTTACGAAGTGATTGATAACCAATTTTCATTATTCCAGGTATTTTATCCATTATTTCTTGTAAAAATTGTTTATTTTTACCAATTAATGGATTATTAGATATTCCAAATTTTTTTCCACATTTTTTGCATTGATATTGCTGTTCTTTAAATTCTGTGGTTTTTCCATTGATATTTTGTTTATTTTTTGTTATTTTACCTTTTTTAATTATTTTATGAGCTCCGCAAACTGGACAAGTTGGATTATCATATTTAAACGTGTTATTTTCATCTAAAAGTAGTTTTTGATTTGTATTTTCAATTTTTGGGTTTTTATTGAGTCTTTCTGAAATGATTTTTTCATTATCAATTTTTTCATCAGAAAAATCGTAAAGTTTAAGTTGTATGAAGTCTAAATTACTATTGAGGGCAAATATCTTTTGTTTGGTCATAAAATATTATTTGTCCTCACTTATTTAAGTAATTTACTATTTTTTAGCCATTAAAATTTAAATTAAAGAAAAATTAGAACGAATTTTCATCGAAGTGAAACTTCAACTGTAAAAAATTTAAAATCAAATAAGCCTATAAAATTTTACAGACTCATTTTTTAAAAAATTTTAGGATAAAAAAAGAAGAAAGAATGATGAATTATTGTTTAGATCTCATTTCTTCAATATCTTTACGATAATATAATCCTAATGTTAATAATATTAACGTAATGATTACTATAAGACCTTTAACTTTGAAGAATTCATCATCTTCGATTACTATTTGTTTTGTTACTGATTGTGAAGCGCCAGATGCACCACCACTACTTTCAGATGCACCTATTTGACCCACATCTTGAGCTTGAGATACATCGTTTACGGGATTACTATTAGGTTCCATGTTTTGAGCACTTGAACTATTTCCAGTATTGTCACCAGATGTTTGTGAAGTACCATTACCTTGATTTGCCCCATTACCATTTCCTTCACCGTCGCCATCACCATCACCATAATTGATGTCAGGATAGCTGAAAGTTGGAGATTGTCCATTTTGTGGAGTTTTAGACGGAGTATTTGAATCGTAAACATTTTTTCTGTTTGTACGATCAACTGTAGATTTAATAATATCTGCATCAGCAGCAGATACAGTAAATGTTCCAACTCCTCCTTTTATTGTAACTGTTGCAGTTTTTCCATCACTAGTTTTATAGGTTAAAACTCTATCTGGAAGTAAACTTGCAATTTGACCATTTGAATCAACAAATGATGCTTGGAATTGGTTTTTACCAATTTGAGTTACAGTAAATTTCAAATTGTTAGTTTTAATTTTAGGACATAATAATCCATCATCTGTATACCAGTTATCCCCTACAGACAAACGGTCAACACCAGCATAGGATTTAGCTTCAACTTGGACATGAGAATTTCCAAAGATTGCATTATAACTGATTTCTTGATCTTTAATCTGAGTATATTCCTCTTCAAAACTAACACCAGAAACACTGTTAGTTATGACATTAGATTGAATTTTATATGTACCTACAGAATTAATGGATACTCCACTAACTTTATTTGCATCAATGGTATTTCCTTTAATATTAATATTATCTCCTGCATTATAAATGCAAACACCATCCCAGCTATTTCCATTGATTGTATTTTTAGTAATATGGACATTAACAGGACCAGTTTTATAATATTTTTTATTAAATTCATTGGTTAATAAAATACCATAACGAGCATTCTTTGAAATAGTATTGTTATCAATATAAGTAGTATCAGATTTTGTTAAGACTACTCCATTTGCACCATTGTTAATAATAACATTAGCGATAATGTAAGAGTTTTCAGTTGAATAAAATACAATACCGCATTTACCGTTTTTGTAAATACTGTTTTTGGTAATATTGAGATATTTTGTATTAGATGCAGTAATACCTATACCATCAACAGTTACATGGTTATTTAAGATTCTTACATAATCCGCATCATTAACAACAATTCCATCACCACTTCCTTGGATTTTAAATCCCCTAACAATTGAATAGGAAGCGGCTTTTCCTTTAATTGTAATAACCGGAGAATTGGAGCTTGATTGTAATACTGTGCTTGCAGTGGAAATTAATGTAAGGCGTTTGTCAATTATCAAATTAATATCTGAATAACTAGAACCTTTAAATATTATCACATTATTTTCTTTAGCATTATTTATAATATTCTGGATTTCAGAGTTACTTAATCCACTTTCAACAACACGAGTATTATTCATTGTAACAATAGTTGATTTTGAGGAAGGATTATACTTGGAATCTCCTAAAAATTTAGATGAAATTTGATATGATCCATCTACCAGATTAATTTTTAAAAGAGCAATACCATGTGAATTAGTAGTTTTTTCATAATTAACCCCTTTAATGGTAAATATAATTTTAGCATTTGAAATGGATTTATTATTTGCATCTACTAATTTAATTTTAAAGTAATCACCTTTCACATCAAGTGTATCATTACTAATGACATCAATATGAGTATCTATTTTATCCGAAGTGCTTAGTTTAGCCACATCAGATTTTAAAAGATAACTACTATTTTGAGATGATACTAAATCAGTTGAATTATCAATTTCTTGAGCAAAGCAAATGTTTAATGAAAATAATAAGCATAGAACTAATATAATCACGAAACATTTTCGCATTTTTCACCCCCTGATTCCATTACACAATAAACCATGGGAAACGAAGATATCTGCAAGTAATTATTAGCAAATATCCAACCAAAGATTTATTATTATAATATTGCTCTACCTGAATATATAAACA
>CAMFQH010000175.1:0-3603 GCA_945980025.1 uncultured Lactobacillus sp. | reverse complement strand
TTAATTTGGTGATGTTTAAGTAAATCAATCATTTTTTCCGATTTTTCAGCTAGACGATTAACAATTTGACGACGTTCTTGTTTGTTTAGACGATCTTCCCACCAAATTTTTGGTTTGATTTTACTTTGTGCTAAATAATCAAGTTTCATGTATGAAAGAACGGTTTGTAACTCTTCGTAAGAGATACTTTCTAAGTAATCGTATAATCGTATAAATAAATCACTTAGTTGATATTTAATCCAAGAATATCGATTTTCCCAATAGGCTCCAAATTGTTGCATGAATGCAAAAGGCGAAGCCTTAAATGGTCCATCTACTAAGTAAGCTATTGTATAATCCATGCGATGTGCATTCCAGTATCGCTCTAAAATTTCTTCTGCTAAATGTATGTTATGGACGTCTTCTTCTGATAATGCATTATTTCGTTTCATTTCATATGGAGCGAATTCATCATATTCATATCCAAATTCATTGGCCTGTTTACGAAGCCCTGTTCCACGTAACATTTTTAAGAAACCAAGTTGTAATTCTTCTGGACGTAAGTCGAAAACATCGTTAAATGATTGTTCGAAACGATCGTAAGGCTCTTCTGGTAATCCGGCGATTAAATCGAGGTGAAGAATAATCTTTTCACCTTCTTTAATACGTAAAATATTTGTTGTCAGTTTATCGAAGTTTTGGCGACGTTTAACTAATTGGTTCGTGAGTTCATAAGTAGATTGAATTCCAATTTCAAAACGGAATAATCCAGCAGGAGCGTGCTCATTTAAATAGTCAATTAATTCAGTTGGCATGATATCAGCCGTTATTTCGAATTGGAATTGTGTTCCTGGTAAATGCTCTTCGATGATAAAATTAAACATCTCTAGTGCATATTTTTTATTAATATTGAAGGTACGATCTAAGAATTTGAATGTTTTTGCGCCATTTTTCATTAAATAACGGATTTCATCTTTGACTTTTTCCATATCAAAATAACGAACTTTGTTATCCACAGAAGCTAAACAATATTGACATGAGTAAGGACAGCCACGAGACGTTTCAATGTATTGAATACGATTTGGTAAGTGTGGGATATCTTCTTCAAAATAAAATGGTGATAATATTTCTTTCGGGTCAAGAATTGGTGCAGCTGGGTTTTGCACAGGCTCATTTGTCACCAGATTACGATAGACAATTCCTCGTACCTCTGACACCTCACGTCTTCCGTGTAAAGCTTCCATTAATTCTTTAAATGAGAGCTCACCTTCACCATAAATAATGTAATCAATTGGGCTTCTTGAGAACCAAACATCGAAATCATAAGAAACTTCCGGACCTCCCATGAAGATAGTTAACGTGGGATCTTTTTCTTTTAAAAGCTTAATTAATTGTAACGTTTTTTCTACGTTCCAAATATAAACACTGAATCCAATGATTTTTGGTTTACGTGATAATAAATCTTCAAGAATATTTTCGAGTGTATCTTTCAGTGTATATTCTCTTAGTGTGATATCGAATTCTGGAGCATTTGCTTTTAAATAACGAATGGCTAAGTTAGTATGAATATATTTTGAATTTAGCGTAGTTAATATAATGGACATTATGTAACACCTCATCTTTTTATCCTTTTCATTTTAGCATAAACGAACTTTAGAAACCTATATCTTTTTATAGCCTTTTAAAATGGAGCGGTAGACAAGAATGAAATGATCATTGAAAAATAAAATATTTATGGTTATAAAAGGTATAAAATTCCTTTTTATGTTAATACTGAATCTAGAATGTCTTTAGATGAGGTAGGTGAGATGATGTTAATTTCTATTCAAAACGTATGCAAAAACTATCGAGCAGGTGATATTGAAACAGCTGCTTTAAAAGATATCAATTTAGAAGTTAATAAAGGGGAGTTTGTGGTTGTATTAGGTCCTTCGGGTTCAGGGAAATCAACACTTCTTCATGTTAGTGGAGGTCTTGATGATGTGAATGATGGGACGATTATTGTTAATGGAGAAGAGATTACAAAGATGAAAGGCTCTCAACTAACAAATTTTCGACGAAAAGAATTAGGGTTTATTTTTCAACAGTATAATCTTATGCCAAATATGACTGTGTTTGAGAATGTAGAAGTAGGAGCCCGTTTAAGTCATCATCCATTAGATGTTGAAAAGGTGTTACAAGAAGTGATGCTTGATGATTTATTTAGTCAGTTTCCGTATCAATTATCGGGGGGACAGCAGCAACGGGTGGCAATTGCACGAGCGATTGCTAAAAATCCATCGATTTTATTTTGTGATGAGCCAACTGGGGCATTAGATGAGGAAACAGGTAAAACAGTGCTTGAAGTATTACAGCGTATTAATGAAGAGTTTCAGACGACTATCTTTTTAATTACTCATAATTTAGGAATTGCAGATATGGCAGATAAAGTGGTCCGCATGAAGTCAGGTGAGATTGTTGAAGTTAGACATAATACTCATAAAAAGCGTGCCTCTGAAGTGAGTTGGGCTTAATGTTATCAAAGAATCTATTACGAACTATTCGTCAGAAACCTTTTCAATTCTTATCTATTGTTGCCTTAATTATGATGGCCTCTTTTATTTATGTCGCTTTACAGGGATCAATCTCATCAGTTAGTTATTTCTTAACTGACTATACTCAGAAAATGAATCAGGAAGATTTCTTTGTTGTCTTATCTGCTCCAACAACTAACGATATTAAAGAGATGATTTCAAGGAAGGGGATTAGTGTCTCTGCTTTAGCTGATCAATCCAAAAGTCAGTTAATGAAAGAATATGAATATACGTTAATTGATTATTATGATGATCAATTAGAGATTTTAAGTAATGAGTTTGATGTGACCTTTGAAGGTCGATTTTATCGTGATGTGGTAACAGAGGTCAATGGACAAACGTATGATTATCGTGTCATTAAGCAGACTGATTCAGTTAATCTAACGTATATATTAGATGGAGAGTTGCCAATCAAAAACGACGAAGTAGCTATTTTTAAAACGTATGCGGATGCTAATGAATTAAGTATTGGTGATTCAATCTTATTAAATGATAAATCATTTGTCATTTCAGCTTTTGTTGCCGTTCCAGATTATATTTATCCGATTTTTAATTATGACAATCCTTTGTATGAGCCAGCCCGTGAGACGATTGCGATTGTGACAGAAACAGCTTATGAAGCCTTTAATGAAAAGCAATGGGTCTTATATAGTGGTTATTTCAATCATGATGTAGATGACTTAGAATCTGTTGTCTCTCAAATTTCAGATACTCAAGGAGTGTCGTATGCGATGAGCAAAGATATTAATGTTAGAATTAGTACCGTTAATGCTCATTTAAGTAGTAATCAATTATTATCAATGACCTTTACAGGATTATTATTGATGATGTCTGTCATTGTCATTGTGCTAGTCATGAAAAAGAGAATTAATGCAGAACGTGTTCAAATTGGTGTTTTAAAAGCCATAGGATATAGTTCATTTCAGATTGCAGTCAGTTATGTCACCTATCCGCTCCTTGCTACCATCATTGGTAGTTTAATCGGTTTCTTTTTGGGGATAGGTGCTGTCTCTTATACACATCTCCGAGCCCACGAGACCGAGGCTGATCT
>CAMFQH010000174.1:0-3651 GCA_945980025.1 uncultured Lactobacillus sp. | reverse complement strand
AAATCCATGAAATGAACCCAATCACCGGCAATTATGATAATTAATATTTTTAACGCAAAAAGGAGTACAGAGGGAATTTACCATTAGCGGTTTATTCCTTCTGTACTCCTTTATTAATTCACCTATTTAAAATAGCCTTTAAATGCAGCAAAGATTCCCTTTTTATTTTCAGTTTTCTCATCATCAGTCGACTTAATTTGTTCGATTGTCGATTCTGTCTCACTATTATCATGAGGGGTTACTGCTACTAACTTCTTTAAGTTAATAACATAAGTCTGTGTTCCAGCCAAGAAATGATGGTCAGCTGGAACAGTATTCTTGTCAAGGACATAGCCCTCAGCTTCAAATGATTTAATTTGAGAAGTTGGATCGTAGTCAAATTCTTCTCCCGTTTTTCCAATAAGTTCCTTAGACACTAATTCCGTGCCAGTTTGGTCAATGAACTTAACCTGAATTTTAGCTGTCTGGGGAGTGTAAACAATCTTTTCACTTCGATCACTCGCATTTTCATCAACCTGTTCAGCAGGAATTGTAAGTGTATCATATCCGTCAATTGGTGTTGGGATATATTCAGGAAGCACTTCCTTACTCCACTCTTGCCAAATGTCACTACCAAGCACTTCATCATGAACACCGAAACGAGTAACAATTGCTTCCTGAGTTACAAGTTGTTGTGTTTGATCAGGCATTGTAATCTGAATAGTTCGCGTTACGTGATGCTCCTTCTTTAGGGGAGTAGTTTGGTGAGTTAGGTAAACATAATATTGTTGTTCAGGACTACCAGCAAAATACTTTCCCTTTAATGCCCCTTTGTCAGCCTTAAATAGTTCGTATCCGGCACTTTCAAAATCCCATAGTTTATTATTGTACGTTTGTCCTTCTGTAACGTTTAATCTTTGAGTTCGATTATCAATAATTCGACCAGAAGAAGGCTTAACAATTGGTAACCGATCATCAGGAACATCAACATAAAAGACGGTAATTTGTTGTACTTGTGAATTCTGTTTACTAATAATAATCTTGTATTCTTTTTCCTGCTCGCCGTCTTCGGCCATTAAGCGGGCATTTTGTGGCAATTCATTATCTACAATCACATATCCTTCATCAGCAAGACGGTCAGTTTCAACTGTTGGTTTATGACTGATCAAATCGCCAGCAAGTCCTGAAATTATTTGCTCATCAATTTCATTTCCAGCTTCATCGACATATTTAATCTTAACCTTAACTTGCTTTGGATGGTAGATAACATTAATATTGCTATCTTTTGAAGTTAATGAGATTGGTTCAGCATCAACATTTTTGACCGTATATCCTGGTACATGAGGTGCGGTCACTGCGGGAAGAGTAGCTTTACTCCAATCACTCCATGTTTGTTCATTGGCCGTTTTATCAGTAATTCCCAAACGCTGAATTTTTCCAATTTGCTTAATAATTTGCTTAGAACCATCTGGCATATTAAATGTAATCGTTCGTGTTACTTGGTGATCTTCGGCAATCTTTTCAATTTTATGAATAAGGTAAACATAATAGTCCTTAGTAGGTTGTCCTCCAACATATGCTCCTGATTTAGCACCTTGTTCATACTCATAAATCTCAAAGCCGTTTTCTTCACCCCAAAGTTGGTTATGATACTCCTCATCACCTTGACCGGTAAAAGTTTGGGTTTGATTTTCAAGAATTTTTCCATCACTTGGCTGTAAATCACCTTTTGCTTTATTAGGAACATCAACTAAGTCAACATAGTAAACATTAATTGTCTGTTTATTTTCAACCATCCTTACCTTTGCCGGCGAAGTAATTAACATATCATTACCTTCACTTCCATTAAGGAAATAGCCAATAATGACATTATAATCGCCAGGCGTTGCATCGACTAATTCAGAATCATCAACAATAAATGTTTGTTCAGGACTAACCGGAAGTTCCTCATTAGTTGAGGAGAGACCGCAAACTTTTTCAATCCCGCCAAATGAATTCCAATCATCTTTTGCCTCTGCCTTAAGAGTAAATGATTTTGTAATAAGAAGTTGATGGATGACAATATAAGGAATAAAGTCAAAGTTTTCAAAATCAAGATAAGTAGGTTGAACCATAAATGCGGCAGCCCTCATTAACTTTCGTCCCGTCTTGTCAACATCGACTGAAAATCCCTTTTCCTGAATCGCACTTTGAATAGCAGCCAGCTTAAAGAAGTATTGACCGCCTTGCCACATTACATTATCCCCATCAATCTCAAATGAAACTTCATCGTTAAAGTTACTGATTGCATATGGTACTTCACCCAAAGTTGGCATTATTGCTTGAACATCTTCTGAAAATACCTCATCATCGTCTTCAGTTCGGCTAAGTGCCATGAATGGGATATTTTGATAGGCATCATGAGCAAAAACAGGCGTGCTTAAGCGGAAGTTTAATTGTGACGTTGTGTGCTTATTAACTGTTAAATCGTAAAAGGCATATTCATTTAAATTAAATTGCTCTTGCGTATTAATATTTTCTAGATTTGTAATCTTAAAAGGAAATTCAACACGGTAAGAACTGTTTGGTAATAAAGAACCAAATACCATAATCGCTGTTACTTTTTCCCAACTAAAGTCATCACGTTGCTTAAGGGTATCAATCGTCGAATACTCTCCTTCGTGTCCTTGATAACTATAGGTAATATCAAATCCAGGAATTACATTTCCCTTTTCATCTTTGTATTCAAGACCGTCGAATTCATTAATCCGCGCCCCATCAAGTACAACTTGTGCCGTTCCTTGCTTTCCTTCAAATATAGGCAGCGTATAGACAACTTCAACTGATTTGGTAGTTTCTGTATTATTTTTTAAATGACCATATCCACTAAAATCAGTAGCTGCGCGATAATTAACTAATGATGCCGTTTCACTCATTGAATTACGACTTACAAGCGAACGATCTTTAGCGTGGCTTTCACTATTAGTTGCCTGTAAGTAAGTCCCATGCATTAAGCCACCTAAATCATCAATTAGTTGATATTCACCTAATGCTGGATTATTTTTTATTATCGGTTCTTGGCCGTTCAATTTTTGTTGTTGAGCCGCAAAATTTGGTGCTGCTTTAAGCATTTTTTCCAATAATGGCGTTCTATTGAGTGAAGCAACGCTTGAAGCAGATTTTTCCCCTAATTTTACTTGTCCGCCAACAGTTTCAACAGGGGCAAGCTCAACACCAAGTACCTCATTTTTTTGATCTCATCTGTATCAAGCATCTTTTTTCTCCCCCTTAAAGACTTTTATAATTCGATAACTATTATTTAGTATTGAGTATAATATACTTCATTCTTATTTCAATACTGATAAATTATTCAGGAATATATTTTTTAATATTTTCTACCTTTTTATCCTTGATATATCAATATTTTTCCACCGTTAATGATAATAGAAAAAGAACAAAAGAATAATTTTTCATATGAAAAAATTATGTTTTGTTCTTTTAAAAATAGTTTATTCTTTTATCATTAGATATTTAATTATGAATAGAAATTAATATTGTGGACCATCGCTAACATAGCCATTCTTTTCTTGACTATAGGCAGGAGTACTTGATTCTTGCGCAGGAGCAGTCGGCGTACTGTTACCAGAGGTCCTATTTCCACCGCCATTGCCACTATATCGTGGACGAGAAGTA
>CAMFQH010000173.1:0-3653 GCA_945980025.1 uncultured Lactobacillus sp. | reverse complement strand
ATCCTGTCGATAGAATATCATAGATATTCATCAACAGGAAAAATTATACAGCCAATTTAATTTATATCAATTTTCTCAAAAAAAGTTCTTGCATTTTTATTTTTTTTTGGCATAATAGTATCTGTTGGTTATCCAATGGGTGGTTAGCTCAGCTGGCAGAGCAACGGACTCTTAATCCGTGGGTCCAGGGTTCGATCCCCTGACCACCCATATTTTTAAAAGACATCGCAATTGCGATGTCTTTTTTTGTTTCTAAATTTTTTCTATAATTAATATCATGAATACTAAACCATCTAAACATCATACTATCTACTACAATTCCACAACCGATGACGTTGTTGAAAGTAAAAGACAAGACTTTACCTTGCCAGACAATTACCAAATCATTAAACACACTCCACTTAATTATCTGATGCGTTTTTTAGCTGCTGGTTTTGCTTATCTTTTTACTTATGGCATAATGCATGTCAAAGTAATAGGTAAGGATAAGTTATCTAAATATAAAAATGAAGGATATTTTATTTACGGAAATCATACCCAAATGGTTAATGACGTCTTCATGCCCCTAACCTTATTTGGCTGGAAAAATTACTATGCCATTGCTAATCAAGCAAATTGGGGAATTCCAGTTATTGGGAAAACGCTCCTGCCCTATGGAGGTCTACCAGTCGGCAAAAATATTAAACAAGCTATTAAATTACTTAAAGCTGTTAAAACCTTAACTAAAGAAAATGCTCATATTGTAATCTATCCAGAAGCTCATGTCTGGCCTTACTATACCAGCATTCGGTCCTTTCCAGAAACTAGCTTTAATTTTCCAGTTCAGGCAAATAAGGCAAGTTTTGTAATGACGACAACTTATCAAAAACGCAAATTTGGCAAGCATCCCAAAATTACTGTTTATATTGATGGTCCCTTCTTCCCGGACTCTACCTTGACCAAAAAAGAGCAACAAAAAAAGCTCCATGATCAAGTATTCGAGCAATTAAAAAAGCGATCTAAGAATAGCGACTATCAATATTATCACTATCAAAAACGAGAAATTGGAGACTAAAATGAATATTATGTTTTGCGGCGACTCTCACGCCGAAGATGGTATTTTAATTGCAACTCTATCTTTATTAAAAAATACCTCCGCTCCCCTGCACCTCTATATCTTAACTATGCAGGCAGAAGGATATGAAGCTTTTGATGAGCAAGCTTTTAACTTAATCAAAAAAATCATTAAAGAAAAAGATCCAAACAACACTGCTGAATTAATTGACTGTACTGAGTTGTTCAAAAAAGAACCTCCTCGCGCTAACATGGAAACTCGCTTCACACCTTATGCCATGCTCAGATTATTTGCGGACCAAATTCCACAAATCCCTGATCGCATCTTGTACTTAGATGACGATATTATTGTACGTAAGGATATTAGTGATTTTTATAACCAAGACTTAACTAATGTGGAATTAGTTGGTGTTTTAGATTTCTGGGGTCGCTTTTTCTTCCATAATCTTCACAGCCACAAAACTTTTGACTACCTTAACTCCGGAGTTTTGCTTTTAAATATGAATGAAATTAAAAAGACAAGATTATTTGCAAAAGTTCGAAAAAAAATGAGCGATAAAAAAATGCTCCTTCCCGACCAATCTGCCTTAAATAAACTTGCGACCGAAAAAAGAATTGCTCCTCGCTGCTACAACGAACAGTACCGGCTCCATTCTGATACAAAAATCCAACATTTTACTACTAGCTTTCGCTTTAAACCCTACTTCCACACTTTAACAGTTAAACCTTGGGATGTAGAACGTGTTCATAGCGTCTTGAAATTACATGAATATGATGATTTACTTAAGCAGTACACAGAACTTAAGCCGCTTTTAAAGCAGCGCTAAATTATTATATAGATGGAGTTTGAGAATGACTATTCCAGTTTTTTACACAATTAGTGATAATTACACACCTTACGCAGCTGTTTCGATTCAGTCTTTAATTGATCATGTTGATCCAAAGAAGGACTATACAATCACTCTTTTAGTCCAAAGTATTAGTGATGAACATAAAAAGAGTCTCGAAGATCTTTCAACTGAAAATGTTCATGTTAATATTTTCCATATCGATGATGAAATGGTAGCTCCAATTCACAATAGTGAAGAAAATTATTTACGAGCACAATTCTTTACCATGTCTATTTTCTACCGTCTCTTTATCCCTAATCTTTTCCCGCAATATGATAAGGCCGTTTACTTAGATGCCGACACAATTATCTGCACTGATATTGCTGAACTCTACAATACTGAAATTGGCGATAACATGTTTGCGAGTGTCCCTGATATGTCAATTAGATTTATTAAACCGCTACAAGTTTATATTAAGGAATGCCAAGGCATCTTCCCACCAGAAAAATACATCAATAATGGTGTGATTTTATTCAATATGAAAGAATTTAGAGATAAAAAATTCGTTGATAAATTCTATTCATTAATTGAAAAATATCATTTTGACAATATTGATCCTGACCAAGCTTATATGAATGAAATTTGTGAAGATAAGATCTATCACTTACCGCTTGAGTGGGATGCAATGCCTAATGAACATATGGATGAAATCAAAGATCCAAAAATCGTTCACTACAACCTTTTCTTTAAGCCATGGCACTTTGCAGATGTTCAATATGGTCAATATTTCTGGGATGTTGCTAAAAAATCCCCATACTATGATGAGCTAAAAGAACAATTGGACAGCTTTACTGATGAAGATCGTAAAAAAGCCCGCGCTGATCTTGATTGGATGATTAAAAAAGTCGATGAAATTAAAAATGAAGATGTAACTTGGGCAAAAGTTAAAAAGACTACGTCCGTAAAAATATAAAGAGGCACTAAAATGACTATTCCAGTTTTTTATAGTATTAGCGATGACTTTACTAAATACGCTGCAGTATCTTTAAATTCATTAGTTAAGAATTCTAATCCAGAAAATGACTACACAGTTATCTTTCTAAACCAAGATCTATCTAAAGAACACCAAGATCAATTGGCAGCTTTGGGTAATGACCATGTACACGTTGAATTCTTCCACATTGATGAGAAATTAGTAAAGCCGATCCAAGATAGAAAAGAAAATTATCTTCGAGCTGACTTTTTCACCATGTCTATCTTTTACCGCCTCTTCATTCCTGATCTTTTCCCGCAATACGATAAGGCAATCTACATCGACAGCGATACAGTAGTCACTGATGACATTGCTAAGCTATACAATACAGAATTAGGCAATAATTTATTTGGCGCATGTACTGATTCTTCTATTCAATATGTAGATAAAATGGTGAAATATATCAAAGATGTCCTAGACCTTGATCCTAAAAAGTATATTAACTCTGGAATGCTCGTCTTAAATTCTAAGGCCTTTAGAGATGAAGGCTTTATTCCTCATTTTATGGACTTGCTTGAGAAGTATCATTTTGACTGTATTGCTCCAGATCAAGACTATTTGAATGAAATTGGCGATGGCCGAATCTTGCATCTTGATCCTCGCTGGGATGCAATGCCTAATGAAAATACAGAACCCCTTCCTAATCCAGGTTTAATTCACTATAACTTATTCTTTAAGCCATGGCACTTTGATAATGTTCAATATCAAGATTACTTCTGGAAGTACGCTAAAGAAAC
>CAMFQH010000172.1:0-3673 GCA_945980025.1 uncultured Lactobacillus sp. | reverse complement strand
ATTATCAATATCATGTTGCTATTGGTGATGGTAACATGCTCGAAATGAAGTGGTTTAAAGATCATCCAAAAAAATTATATTCTGTTAAAGATATTGTAGATTATATCTATTCAGTGAATCCATTTATTGAGAATTCGATTAATAATGATGATTTGGAATATAGCCCTCTAGATTCATTAAAGAAACAGATTAGAAGAGTTATGAAAAAAGAGTTTGGCGATTATTTAGCTAAAACGGAAAAAAGCTATAAATATGAAGCTGATCAAGCGCATGTAATGTATTTGGTAAATGTACTACTAAAAGATTATTTAAATAATCTTGTTTTGCCTGATGTTGAAAATAAGATGCTTTTAGAATCAACTGCGCGTTTTTGCCAAATTGCATATGGTGATAAATGGAAGGAAAAATTATTAGAATGGATTAAACAAGCTGAAGACAATAAACAAAATTAAGTTACCTAGAGAGAAAGAGATTTCTCTCTATTTTTTTGTCCATTTTGTTATCAAAATACTGATATATCAAGGTTTATATTTTGAAAATATGTCTCTACTGCGTGTGAGCTAAATAACTTAAGATTTATTTGTAAATTAAATATGAAAGGAAGAATATAAACAATGAAAGTGACATTTGTAAAGAGTTGGACAGAAGCAACTAAACGTAAACCAGATGAATTTGAATTAAAGAGTAAAGCAGGAAAGCCATATAAGACCCATGGCTTTAAAGGCATTAGGTTAATTACGGTAAGCAGTCCAACTTACAATGAAAATAAGCAAAAGTATGAGTATCATTGCGTAGACCCTGATACAAATATGGAATACGAGTGCATTCGTGTTCCAAATAAAGTTGAATGCGGTTTTGGCACAAGAGTTGATTTCTTTTATTTAACAGGTGGTTTAGCTGGAGAAACAACGTGGTTTAATGCTCAAAGTTGCCGGTTACCACAAAAAAAGGCTCAATAATGAAATATAGATATTATGTTTCTGATGCAAAGAGCTTAAAGCAAACTTATCAATATTTTGAAACAGGTCTTTTTTGGTCTTGTGTTGGTTTAGTAGTTTCATTAAATATAAGTGATTTAATTCCTTTTTTTAGGTTTTCAAAATTTTTTAGAAATCAATTAACAGGGATAGCTTTCTTAGCTGTTATTTGCTGTTTAGTGGGCTATTTGATAACCAATTGTTTTCGTGAACGTGTTCCTACAATGAAAGTAGGACACATGGATATAAAAGCTAAATGGCTAGCATGGCAAGTTAGAAATTCTTTTAATGTTAGAAATATTGTTGATGTTTTAGGCTTTGACAATCAAACACCCTATGGATTATCTATTCCAGTAATTAAAGTTTATGTAGACAATAGTTATAATTCTGGCTGGGTAGCGATTGAAAATATGGCTACAACTAAAACATTAGACGATGATAAAACTTTGAAACGATTATCAGGCATTTTAAAAAGCCGATTTGTTCAAAGATTTAGTTTTGTTAATTGCGATTTCTCTAAAGATGGTAATTTTTATATCTATCATTTTGAGGATATGAAGACTTCAAAAAGATTTATTGTTAGAAATGGTAATATTGATCCATTTATTAGTGACAATGATGATGACGTTAGACTAGCTAAAAATCTTGTTTGGCATACAAGAATTACTGCACATTTAAGTGTAATAGCAAGAACAAGAGGCGGTAAGAGCACATTTACTGGTTCTTACTTAATTCCATTACTATTAAAACAAAGATGGCGAGTTTATTTATTTAGCCCCAAAATAGATAAGTATATAGAGAAATATAATGGCGAAAGTAATCCGATTAAAATTATTGAAAAACTTGAACAACTTGAAAATGAAATGAAACACCGTGAAGTGGCTATTGCTGAAGCTGGTAAGGATAATTCCTCACAAATGCCTAGCATGCCAAATGTTGCAATAATTTTAGATGAAATAGCCAGAATGAATTCTTTTCTAGAAGATAAAGATAATAAAGAATTATTGAATCGATGGAATAGCGTAACTAAAGCATTGACCGGAAGTGGTGCAAGTAGTGGCTTTCATGTAATTGCTATGTCACAAAGAAGTACTAAAGATGGCTTTTTTAAAAGCCCTACAGCAGTTACAAATGTGGCTGATGCAGTTATTATGTTGGGCTTAGCTGCAGACTCTGGAAAAGATAGAGAAACCTTAATGGCTGGTTTTGAGCTGCCACATAGGAACTATGGTTGTGGTCAAGGAATTGCAAGAATTATTTCAAGTGGCAATGAATGGGAACAACCGCATTATTATGAAACGCCTTTAATAGTTAATTGATGTTTTCGATCGCTTCGGCAAGACCTTATTAAACACAGTAGCGGAACGAGAATGGAGCGAATGCGACTGGTAGTGAAGCGAATGTGTTAAGGTCGTTAAGCCGATGCGATTGATTACATCAATTAAGGTGATGTTTTTGAGAGCCGAGGCTAGGGGTTCGTAAAGGGGACAAAGTCCCCTTACGTTTTGCTGTAATGTGAAGGATTGAGGAGGTGGCAAGTGCTTGCACTTGCCACCGACCTGGGGGGTACTACGACACCCCCCAGGAGTGCATTGTGCATTGTGAAAAAAGGGGGGTGATGCTTAGAGAGAGTAAGGGAAAAAGGTAATTTTTAAGTGCACTTTTTAAGTTAAATGTCTAGACTTTGATAGACATATCTGGAAAAAGATTCTATAATTTGGATGTGTCTAGATAAAGGAGTGACTAAAATGGCAAGTAAAACAAGTTCTAAGAAAAACAAGGTAGGTATTACTTTAAATGATGCAACACTTGAAATCTTGAACAAGGAAAGCCAAAAATTAGGATTGTCAAAAAGTGCATATATTTCAATGATTATCAATCAGGAAGGAGGAAAGAGTGTTAATTTTGCATAAAAAAAGACGATGCCCCGCTAAAAGCTCGTCTATGGTGAAACTAAATTTACACTCATTATAGCATGGTTAGAAAAAAAGAAGCAAAAAAGCCTGTTGTTAAAGGAAGAGACTGGACGTTTTTGGTATATCCGGAAAGTGCTCCAAAAAATTGGCGAGATGTGTTAAATGCTACTCATATGCGATGGATTGAATCTCCACTTCATGACAAAGATGTTAATCCGGATGGGAGTAAGAAGAAACCACATTGGCATATCATGCTTTCGGCTGATGGTCCAATTACAGAGAAGAGAATTAATCAAATTATAAAGCCTCTCAATGGACCAATTCCACAGAAAGTGGGTTCTAGCATTGGCATGGTGAGATATTTTATTCACTTGGATAATCCCGAAAAACATCAATACCCAATGGATGAAATTAAGGGACATAATGGCGCTGATGTTGGGAGCTACTTTCAATTGACACAGACAAGTAGGCTTAATATCATGAAAGACATTATTAAATTTATTTATGATAATAATGTTGATAATTTTTCTGACTTCCTGATGTATTGCATATCTGAAAAAGGTAATGATGATTGGTTCGAAGTTGCAATTGACCGTAATACCTTAGCGATTAATAAAATGATCGATGGTATTTGGCAACGCGAACATTCTAATACTAGAAAGTAGGAAAAAGAATGCATATTCCAACTGTTGCAAATGATGATGAGTTAAAAAAAGACTTAAACTATTATCAATATCATGTTGCTATTGGTGATGGTAACATGCTCGAAATGAAGTGGTT
>CAMFQH010000171.1:0-3683 GCA_945980025.1 uncultured Lactobacillus sp. | reverse complement strand
GGATCATATCTATCAAGCAGCTTAAGTGTTCAATTTATTATTGCAATTTACGAATTTTCTTTCTTAATGAAATACCTAAAACTACACTAACTAAGACACCAATCATTCCCATTAATTGGATCCAGATATTATTATTTTCACCAGTAGATGGTAAGGAAACAGTAGAAGTTGTATTAAGAGCGACATTTTTCGACTGCTTCAACATATCAATTCTAGTTTGCTTGTTCTTAATCGTATTAGAAGAGATACCTTGTACTCTTACTGTATCAAATTGTTTATTTTCTTTTGCGTCTTCATGTTTTTCAGCAACCATAGGTAGAATAATATTCTTCTTGTGCAATTTAGCTTGTTCTTTAACTTTATTATCTACAGCTTTATGTTTTACTGGCTTCTTCATAGTTTTCTTTTTAGTTTCAGCTCTAGGAGCCACATATTCTTGATTACCTGTCGTAACTTTAGTCAAATCTGTAGTAGAGCTAGCAACATTTACGGCATTCTCAAACACGCTATTCTCAGCAAAGTCAGTAATAGCAACATCATTGCTAGACTGTGTTTGACTATCTTCTGCTACAGTCACTTCAGGTATTTCATTACTTTCAGATTCAGTAGTATTATCATCCTTCGGTTGGTCCTTAATTACTGCCTGTTCCGCTAATTTATTAGCTGCATCAGAATACAAAAAGTTATATAACTCCTGTCCCGTCTTTTCTCCACCGACCCATGCACTAATAATTTTTCCATTAATAAATCGCATTGTAGTTGGAGTACCTGGAATACCGATTTCTTTGAAGGCATAATCATGTGCTCCTTCTTCAGCATCAATATTGAAATAAAGTAGCTTGCCTTTAACGATTTCATTGAAATCTTTTAAATCAGGTGAAAATTGTCGACAATAGTAACATGTCGGACGACCAATATACATAAGATGTTCTTGATTATTTTGCTCTGCTAGAAGATCTTTCACCTCTTGCATTTTCACTCTATGAAAATCTTTTACATTATTTTCATAATCTTCAACAGATACTTCATCTTCATCATCATCTTCACTATCTTCTTCATTTGCGTCATTAGGATCCTGATTATTTGTATTCTGAGATTGATCATTTTGATCTTCAGGAATTGCTTGTTCTTCTTCTTGCTTACCTTGAGATTGGTCAACTTCGTTATTACTACTAGTTTTTTGCTCGGATTCAGAAACATTTTTATCATCATTTTCTGTTTTAGATACTACTTCACTACTAATCTCATGAGAAGTATTACCTCCATCCGCATGCACAATAGTACTATTCATTATTAATAAAATCGCTGGACTTAACATTAGCATTAATACATTTTTCTTATTCATAGATATTCCCCCATATCTTTTATAACTAAGAAAAATATATCAATTGTACGCTATATTTTGGATTATTAGACTTATTCAGTACACTTTTTAACCAAATCAGTTTTCTTTAATCATGGCAATCGGAATTAATCCCAATTAAAAAAGAGCTTTTCAGCTCTTTTTAATTTTGGTTAAGAATTTTGTCCTTAAAATATTCAAAATATGTACTCTTACCTGTAATAATTGTTGCATTGCCTTCCATTCCATACTTCACATCTTTATCTAATTTAGCTTTACAAATCACTTCGTAAACATTGTTTCCGTGTAAGTTAACAGGGTATATTCCTACTTCTTTCACTTCCCCAACTAGTCTATCTGTTGTTCCATTGGCGTTAGATAATTGAAAATGTAAGGGTTGTCCTTTTTTAATTACACCAATTTTATTACCAGGGAAATATGTAACGATATTAACTGATTTTTTTGCTTTAATTATTGGTAATAAATGCACTATATTTTCTTTTTTATCATCTAGATGAACCATCCATTTACTTCTATTTCTTTTAATAATTTGTCCTTCATGATAATTTTTATTGGCGATATCAAGTGTACTTTGGGGTTCTACAATTCCAGTAGATGTAACTGTACTCTGTCTGATTGCAAAGAAAGAGCCAATTATCAAGATAAATACTAAAAGTGCCATAGGAATGATAATCATAGTTGAAAAATTTTTAAATTTATAAGAATAGAATTCAGTACTCTCATAGTCTTTGCTATTCATAAATTACCTCCTAATTTTCAACTAAGTTATAATAGAATCCATGTTTTTGCATTAATTCATCATAGCTTCCTTGCTCAACAATTTGACCATGGTCTATAACCACAATATTATTAGTCCTTTGTGCAATTGCTAAACGATGGGCGATAAAAATAATAGCTTTATCCTTCAATTTCATTAAATTATCTACTACTTTTTTCTCCGTAATCGTATCAAGTCCACTTGTGGCTTCATCAAAAATCAAAACCTTAGCTGGTGACAATAATGCACGTGCAATAGTTAGTCTTTGCTTTTGCCCACCGGATAAAATCTTGGCATTTTCATCCATCTTAGTTTCAAACTGCAGTGGTAATTGCTCGATTTCAGACCCAATCTCTGCTATCTGGCAGGCTTTCAACACATCTTCTTCTGTAATATCTGGTCGACTACCTAAGAGTAAATTTTCTTTAATTGTTCCTGAGAAAATGTAAGGTGTTTGAGGAACATAATTCACATATGATCGTAAGACATGCTTATCTATTTTGGTAGAATCGAATCCGTTAAAAGTTAGTTTACCCTCACTAGGAGAAAAGAAATCAACTAAAAGTTTTACCATAGTAGACTTACCTGAGCCACTCATTCCTACGATTGTCAACTTGTCATTCTGCTTAATATTTAAATTAACGTCCTTTAAAACATCAATACCATAACCATAATGATAATCGACATTATGATATTCAATGTCTCCTGCTAATTGCTTTGCATCCCTAATCTGAGCATCTTTCTGGAACTCACTCTTAACCATGTATACTTCATTCAATCGATTTTGTGCTACATTAGCTGATTGTAAAGTTGGTTGAAGATTAATAATGCTCTGAAGTGGATCTACAAAATACGATAGTAATGCGTTGAAGCTCATTAATTGACCAATGCTCATCTGCCCGTTCATTACAACCTTAGCCCCTACCCAGAGGATAATTACATTGAGAGATAACTGAATGAAGGTCTTTAAAGCTGACTGCAAAGATTCAGTTTTACTGTAACGAAAAGATTTCTTGAGGTAATCGACGAATTGACTATCAATCTTGCGATAACGTGTTTGTTCACTATTTAAAGCTTTGATTGTTTCGATTCCTTGAATATCTTCAATTACCGAAGAACTTAAGACAGCATTACTTTCCATCTGATCATTATTCATCTTTTCAAATTTCTTAGAAAAGCTAAGAATCACTACAGCGTAGACTGGCAGTGCCAACAAAGTAATCATGAATAAAGTAGAGTTTTGAATTGCCAAAACAATTCCCATTACGATTACAATTGAAAGGTCAAGGAATAATGAAATAACTGTACTAGCTAGGGCGTCAATAATTCGACTAGCATCAGAGAATCTAGAAGTGATTTCACCTGTTCTACGAGTCACAAAAAATTCCATTGGTAACTCAAAAATATGGCGAATATATTGTAAATTAAGATCAATACTTAATCGTTGTCCTAAGATATTTAACAAAAAATTTTGACCATAAGAAAAGATGGAATTAAAGACATACGCTATCAATAAACCGATAGCTAAGATTGATAGGGTTTGATATGTGCCACTAGGAATAT
>CAMFQH010000170.1:0-3703 GCA_945980025.1 uncultured Lactobacillus sp. | reverse complement strand
TGCTCCCAAACGAAAAAGGTGAATAAAAGTAATGCAATTCCAAATTTAAATGAGATAATTTAATTATAAGTAATATAAAAATAAGGAGTATCAAATTCGTGGAACAAGAGAATGTACTCGAGCAAAATTTAATTGACCAACTTACTCATGGAGAATCACAATGGACTCTTCGTGATGATATTAAAAATGAAGATGATCTTTGGAATAACTTCTTTAAAATTTTATCTCGTTCAAATAAAAATGTTTTAAAGGATGTTCCATTAACTAATAATGAAAAGGCAATTATTAAATCTAAGATAATTCATCCAACTTTCTATAAATCTGCAGAATGGCTTGCAGGAGTTAATGGAGAAGTTAGATTACAAATTCAAAGGGATAATACTCAATTAGGTACTGCTGACTTTGTAGTGATTAACAATAATAATATTGCTGGTGGTAATTCAGTCTATGAAGTAGTGCATCAAATTCAATTTCATAAACGCAGAGAAATAGATCGTAATCGTCGTGGGGATGTAACTCTTTTAATCAATGGTTTACCGATGATTCATATTGAATTGAAGAATAGGGCCCACTCGCCTAAGGAAGCTTTAAATCAGATTCAAAAGTATATTGATGAGCAGATGTTTAATGGAATATTCTCAACTCTTCAATTCTTTGTCGTAACTAACGGAAGTTATACCCAATACATTGCAGCTGGTCAACAATTAAAAGAGAAATTCTTAACTACGTGGGTAGACGAAGAAAATAAGCCAGTACAAAATTATCTTGAATTTGCTAAAGATGTACTGTCTATTCCTGCAGCTCATAATATGGTGGCTAACTATATTGCTTTAGATAGCACACAACACAGTATTATTGTGTTACGTCCATATCAAATTCATGCAATTCAAGCCATTTTTGATGCATCATACGGGAAAGATAATAAGGAGCAACCACATTCTGGTTTTGTTTGGCATACAACAGGTTCTGGTAAGACTTTAACTTCTTATAAGGTTGCACATAATTTACTTAAAATCCCATCAATTCAAAAAACGATATTCCTAATTGATCGTAATGATTTAGATACCCAAACTACTCAAGCATTTGAGACTTATGCTCAGAACGACTCAATTGACGTTGAGGGTACTGAAAATAGTTATTCTCTTGCCCGTAAATTAGTAAGTTCGGATAAAAGGGTTATTGTTACTACTAGACAAAAAATGCAGGCATTGTTCAAGCGAATTGCTCAGGATCAAGAACAAAAACGTCTATACCGTAAGTTAAAAGATGTAAAATTAGCCTTTATCGTTGATGAGTGTCACCGTGCAGTTTCTCCTGATCAAAAGAATGAAATAGATGCATTTTTTACTAAAAATCCACCTTTATGGTATGGCTTTACTGGTACTCCTATTTTTGCAGAAAATGCTCGTGAGGCTAAGGGAAAGAATGCTCGAACTACTGAACAACAATATGGAAAATGCTTGCATAAATATACCATTAAGGATGCTATCAGAGATAAAGCTGTACTTGGTTTTCAAGTAGAGGAGGAAAGTAATGTGTCAGAGGATGCTGACGAATCAGATACTGATGCTAGAAATAAGGAATATGCATCCCTCTCTCACATGAAGGCAGTAGTAAAAAGAATTCTAAATAATTCATATCGCAAATTAGGTATTTATAACAAAGATAATCGTGGTTACACCTACGATGCCATTTTTACTACGAGTTCTATTAAACAAGCTCAAAAATATTATCGAATCTTTAGGGATGTAATTAATGATAAAGATCCAGATATTAAAATTCCTAATCGAATCAAGAAAGTATTGCCAGATTTTCCTAAAATAGCAATTACATACTCGATTGGCGAAAATGGTGATGGCGATGAGGCTAACCAAAATGAGATGAAGCAATCTTTAGAAGATTACAATAAGATGTTTAATACTCATTATTCTATGGCTGAGTTAGGTGCATATAACACAAACGTGAATGATCGTTTAGCTCGTAAAAAAGATGAGTTTAAACCACGTTCTCAACAATTAGATATTGTCATAGTAGTTGATCGTCTGTTGACTGGTTTTGACGCACCATGTTTATCAACTTTATTCTTAGATCGTGCACCGATGCCTTATAAAGATTTAATCCAAGCATTTTCGAGAACTAACCGTATCTTCGATAGAGATAAAAGATATGGACAAATAGTTACTTATCAATATCCTAAGAAATATAAAGAAAGTATCAATGGTGCCTTAAAGCTTTATACCGAAGGTAGTGAAAAGCAAGCTCTTGCCCCAACTTGGGATGAATCAATTCTTGAGTTCAATAATGCTGAAAAGAAGATCATTAAGTATCAAGGAGATCATGGTATTCCGATCAATGAAGCTCCACTCGAAGATCAGAAACGATTCCTAAAAGAATATCAAGATTTTGATAAAAGTTTAGGTGCTATCAAGACTTACAATGAATTCAATAATATTGATCTTGAAAAAGATTATGGCTTAGATCCGATGTTTATTGAAGATACTCGTGCAACATATGAAGTTGTTAAGGAAAAAGTTAAAGAAGCTACAGGTAAGGATAAACCAACAACAGAAGATGATGATCAGTTTGATCCAGATTATGAGCTTGAAAATACTGGTAGACAAGAGATTAATTATGCTTATATTGTGCAATTGATTCAGGCTTATATTCCATCAGATGATAAAGAAAACAGTAAGAGAACTAAGGCTGAAGTAAAAGAAATCGATGACTATATCGAAAATCTAGGTAAAAATAATAAGTCATTAGCTGATATTGTAAATAATCTATGGTTCCAAATTAAATTTGATCCTGAGAAGTTTAGAAATAAGCAAGTTAACGAACTCTTACAAAATATGATCGATGATGCTAGAGAAGGTCTAATTAAAAAGTTCGCTGATGAAAATGGACTTAATATTGATGATCTCAAATTTGTTATTCGTCACTATGACCCGAACGAAGTTGATCATCAACAAACGGGAATTAATGCTTTACTATCATTTAAAGTGTTTAGTGGATTTCGTAAAATTCATCCTGATATGAACATGTTGCAATGGAAGAAAAAGGTTCGCTTAGGATTGAATAAGTTCTATAAGGAGCAGATTTCACCATTGGAGAATAGAGATTAATATATATAGGGAAGTATGTACAATGAATAAAAGAAATTTTCTTAAGATTATTAGTATAATAGGAATAGCTGTAGGAGTCGGTAGCGTTAGTTTTAATAACTTAAATCATAATGTTAATGCAGCAAGTTAGGGAGCCAAGGCTCTATTTACTACACCTAAGGCAACAAGAGGTACTTGGTATTATAAAGAAGATGGAAAAATTAGACATTGTAAGATAACAGCACATACAGTAGATGGTAGAAAGCTTTATAAAGTATTGCCTAAGAAAGAATATGTAAAATGGAAAAATCGAGTAGAACGTAAGAATTTAAAAGAACATCGTAAATTTATTGACAAGATAAACAACATTCAATTTCAGGCTTATAAACTTAAATGGCACGGTATTACTTCTTTTAATACTAATGATTGGGTAACAGGAGCAGGAAATGGTACATATTATGTTCCAGTTACTAAAACCCGACATGGCAAGAAAGTAAAAGCCATAAGATTTGGCTATGGCGGAGAATTATTGTAAGAAATAAAAGATAGTTAATCACATTTAACCAAAAAAATGATATCAATGCAGCATGCAAAGATATCAT
>CAMFQH010000169.1:0-3720 GCA_945980025.1 uncultured Lactobacillus sp. | reverse complement strand
TAGTACCAAGAATTGTACTATCTGAACGGTGTATTTCTATCTCTATATAAGACAACTTTAACGAATAGATTATACCAAAAAATAAAGCCCTAAGTCAATTAAATTTGCTTAAGGCCTTATAAAAATTAATCCCACTCAACAATTAATTCATTAATTGCATTCTTGATTTCTTCATCTTTTACATCTTTTACAATTACAGCTTTACCAATTTTTTTAAGCAGTATAAATTTGATAAATCCATTTTCTGCTTTTTTATCCGACTTAGTAAGTCTGATTATTTCATCCGCATCAATTTCATCAACTGATATAGGTAAATTAAAAGGAACAAACATATCTCTGATTTCATAGAAGTCTTCCATAGAAATCATTTCACGTTTATAAGAAATGAAAGCTGCAACAATTGTACCCAATGCAACACATTCACCATGAGCTTTTGTAAAATTCATATATTTTTCAATTGCATGACCAACTGTATGTCCTAAATTAAGTAATGCACGGTCACCTTGTTCAAACGGATCCTTTTCAACAATAAATTTCTTAATTTCGATGCTTTTTCTAATCATATTGGTAAGGATTTCTTCGTTTTTATCGTTAATTTCAAGAAAATTATTGATTGTCCATTCATAAAAATTAGCATCTTTAAGTAAACCTGCTTTAAGAACCTCAGCCATACCTGATGCAAATTGCAAATCACTTAATGTTTTAAGTACAGATGTATTTATGTAAACCAATCGAGGCATCTTAAACGCACCAATCATATTTTTGTATTGTTTATAATCTACGCCTGTTTTACCACCTATACTTGAATCAACCATCGATAAAAGTGTCGTTGGAACCTGAATAAAGTCAATTCCACGCATATAAGTGGCAGCTATATATCCGGTCATATCACCTGTAACGCCACCGCCAAGTGCAATTAAGACATCTTTTCTATTAAAATGATGATCAATTAATCCTTCATATGCTTCATTTATTACATCAAGATTTTTAGACTCCTCTCCTGCTTCAAATGTAAAGTCATGAACCTTAGAAAAAACATCTGAAACAGCGGATTTTAGCTGTTCTAAATACAGCGGAGCAACATTACTGTCAGTTATAATACAGACTTTTACTTTTTCAGGATATAATTCCTTTAATTTATTTGCTAAATTAACATATGAATTATCTAAAATAATATTATATGACTTATTATTATCTGTTTTTGTTAATACATTTATTTCTTCCATTTTGAAATTACACCTTAACTTTCTGATTATTTATATATTTCATTAAGAATCAGAACTTGAATCCGAATCAGAATCCATTTGATTTTCATCTTTATCAATTGTAACTATTACGCGTTTGCCTTTTCCTTCAACATAAATGTTTTCAAATGTCTTTTTAACAAATTTAATCTCTTTTCCGGAATTAGTAATATAATCATCTGAATGATAATCTGAATCAATATAAAATTTTGTTGAGTCAGGAAGCAGTTTTTTTCTAAGCCGTTCATTTACAAATGTACGAATTGCGGCGTATATTACTGCAAATAACGGGACACCTATAAACATACCGAATACGCCGAAGAATCCGCCAAAAACAGTAATTGCAAATATAACCCAAAAGCTTGATAAGCCGGTTGATTCACCAAGTATTTTTGGCCCGATAAAGTTTCCGTCAAGCTGCTGAATTATTACTACAATAATTAAAAACCACAGTGCTTTTCTTGGATTTACCATTAAAAGAATAATAACTGAAGGAATTGCACCTAAAATTGGTCCAAAATATGGAATAATATTTGTAACGCCTACAACAACCGAAATAAGCATTGTATAAGGTATTTTAAATATTGAAAGTACAATAAATGTAAGAATTCCAATTATTAGTGAATCGACAATTTTACCGTTTAAGAATCCACCGAATGTTTTATTGGCAAATCTGACATTATTTATAAGATTATTTGCTCTTTCTTCTCTTAATACGGCATATATTATCTTTTTACTCTGTGCACAATACAATTCCTTATTTAAAAGCAAGAATATTGCAATAATTATTCCAAGCACAAATTTAATCAACTGTGAAATTGTAGTATAAACACCACCTATTATGTTTGTTGATGCATTTGTAACCCATTCCTGAAGATTAGGTAATACATTATCAATGAACCATGTTTCTACATCAGCCATATATGGTGAAATAATTTTTGCTAAATCTTTATTATTTTCAATAAATTTATTGAGCCAGCTATTAAACCTGTTAAAATAATCAGGGCATTTTAGAGCAATACTCTGGATACTTTCAAATACCTGAGGAAATACCATTATTATAAGTGCATACACTATTGATAAAAAGAATGCAACTGTAAGAATTACAGAAATTAATCTGATTACAGATTTATTCTTAATACTTTTTTTGCTTAATTTTATTCTAAGAGGCAGTATTATCTTTTCTTCTATAAAAATCATTACCGGATTTAGAATATATGCGATAAAAAAGCCGTAAATAAATGGCATTAATATAGTGAAAACTTTAGTTCCTATTGAAAAGAAGCTCTCACTGTTAAATAAGCAATAATAAAACAGTATTCCTCCACATATAACTAATAAACTGATTATACCTGCCTGTTTTATTTTTTTATCAAAATGCTTCATAAAACCTACCTTTAGCTGTTCTTCTTCTCAAATTCATTTACTAAATAACAAATCAAATCAACTGTTCCGTCTATTCCAAGTATTGAACTGTCAATACTTAAATCATAAGATTCAGCTTTGCCCCACTTTTTATTTGAATAAAAGTTATAGTAATTTGCACGCTGTTTATCTTTTTTGTTAATCATATCTTTAGCTTTGTCTTCACTAAGATTGTATCTTTCCATAATGTGTTTAACTCTGACATCAAAATCACTATGAATAAATAAGTTAATACAGTTATCCCTATCTTGAAGTGCATAATCTGCACAACGACCGATTATTACACATGGGCCCTCATCTGCAATTGCTTTAATTGCATCAAACTGAGCCAAAAAAACTTTATGTCCGATAGGCATATCAATATAATTTGAAGATGAATATCCAAAAGAATAAGTGTCCATTACTAAATTATATAAAAAACTTGAAGTTGGTTTTTCATCATGGTTTTCAAAAATTTCAGTACATAAGCCACTTTTTTCAGCGGCTCTCTTCATTAAATCTTTGTCATACCACTTTATAGATAACTTTTCAGCAACTCTTTTACCGATTTCTCTGCCGTTAGAGCCAAAATCTCTTGAAATAGTAATAATAGTATTCATATAAAATCCTCCAAAACAAAAAATCCCCCTAAATAAGGGGGATAAATTTAAAACTTGTTTCTTAGCGATGGAACATCAAACTGACCTGCCAATATTTCCTGGAAATCCCCAGAAACACCAACACTCTTAGGTGTAACAATAAAAATCATATTTGATATTTTCTGTAAAGTGCCATCTATAGCATATGTAGAACCCGAAGTGAAATCTATGATTCGCTGAGCAATGTCCATATCAAGTCCTTCCATATTAAGTACTACAGTACGATTTTCTAAAAGAGTCTGAGTTATCTCTCTTGCTTCGTCAACCGATGTAGGCTTAATTACAACGACCTGCATACCATTTGACATTGTCTTGGCGCTTCCTTTTCTAGGACCATTATATGTTGATCTTGAGGATTTTCTAGGCTCTTCGTAATCGTCATCCATATCCGCAGATCTCATGGCTCTTGATTT
>CAMFQH010000168.1:0-3733 GCA_945980025.1 uncultured Lactobacillus sp. | reverse complement strand
TTGATTCTGTAATGCCAGCCTTTAATTCCAAATGTGAATACAGCATCTTAATTGCCACACCGCTAGCATTGCTATTCTTAAAGTTAGCAGGATCAATGCCTTGACCATAGAGGAAGATATTTTCTTTGGTGGTCTGCAATACTGAATTTCTAGCTTCAACCGGAATATCAATCTGCAGTGTATCAATACCTGATTGATCACCATTTCCTGCATTGTTAAACTTAACGGCCTTATTTTCCTTCAGATCATGCATGAACTTATCAAGTGATGTGCCACCGTAGTTCTTCAGAACCAGCACTACCTGCTGAATATCATCAATATCATTCAAGAAACCGTTGTAAATGTCATCATAGGCATCAATCAAGCCCTTACACTTCTTAAGCTCTGATAACTTAAGTTTGTTCTTTGGGAATGCAATGAATGGAACACGTCCAAACTTATATTTTAATACACTGCTTACGCCAGTTTCATAACCAGCGCTTATATCATAACTAGTAATATCGTTGTAAGGTTCAAGGCTATCAAGGTCAGATGTTGGTTGTTTAAAGAAAGTAGCTTCTTTATCATTCCAATATTCATGAACCGTAAATAATTTACCAGTATCAGGATCTAACTGCTTATATGATCTTAATACACCTAATAGCTTATTATCTAAGGTAGTTGAATAAATTGGAGTTATCTGATTAGGTGGAATAATTGCATATCTGAAGTTATTATCCTTATCAATCCAATAATGAAGCCATGCCACACCAGCGTTACTTGCATCAATTACTAAGTTATTTACAGTTAAGGCAAAATCATCACCTAAAACTTCAGCAATATCTTCATTATATTTTTCATTGCCTACATCAATTTGAGGAGGGACAGTAGCCACATACCCTGCTTCTTGATCAACAAGCAATTGATAGAAATTCGATGGCACACGGTTATCAGCATGACGCAATGGATCATCTTTGCCATCCTTATTTAACTTAGCCTTACCATCATTTCTGCTTGTAATATCAGTTTCATTTCTATAATATCTCAATGCTTTTTCATAGCTGTTCAAAAAGCCAGCACGTTGCGTACTGGTATTTTTGATCAGTTCTTGCATTTGCTTTAATTCCAAGGGATGTAACCTCCTTTCGCATTCTTTGAATAAATTGCATAACGTAAAGCATCAAGCCGGTCGTTATGTCTCACATCATTTTCTTTTAAAGGCTGTCCGGTATTTTCATCCCAGGCATATTGGTAAATTTCATTCATTAAACCTTGAGAGCAAGATTCAGCAACAAAGAATTTACCTTCGCGCATCTTCTGTGCAACACATTCAATACCTGGCAATATATTCTTGTTGGCGTTAATACAGTTGATGCCTGCCGTTTGAAACTCATTAACATTATCGGGACGTGCTGAATCAGCGTAAAAAATAAGATTGCGCCCCAACTCATCTTGCAAGTTCTGTGCAATATTGACCCAATAGTTAATAAACTTATGTTTCTTTGTGTAATCTCTTAAGACATAAGTATTTCCTTGATCGTCATCGCCAAGTAGCAAAATAGGATTAGGGTGTTCATAACCCCAGTCAACGCCACAGTAATAATGCAAGCCTTCAGGAATTTTATTATCATCAATAACCATTGTGTCCTTGTTAAAGTCCTGATAAACAATGCCTTCGCCAGTTACCCATAAGCCTTTTATTGCTCTGTCGTAAAACATCCCTGAAGGTGTTTGAGCTTTTAAAGCTTTTACATATTCTGAACTTAAAAAAGTATTATCATCGATAGTAAAATTAAACGATTTAATGCGAGCTTTTGGATCACTTGCTTTGTCAATATAATTAACCTTCAGCCAATGATTAGGATTGTCAGGCCTTACGGATTGGTATCACAAATTATTCTTGATCCCTCATAACTGCAACGTTGTAATATTTCTTGAAAGACGCTTTCAGTCGCTAACGAACATTCATTTACATACGCACCCATCGCTGTTAAACCACGGACACTATTTACACCACGCTCTGTCCCAGTATAGCTAGGAACTATCTCTACATTCATCCAGTGAAAATGTCCGTGACGATCAGGCTTTAAATCAATGCCAAATTGGTTACGAATAGAAGAAATAACATTATTATAAATGGAATTGCTCGAAAATCCAGCCAAAATATATAATGGCTTTTTAATGCCATCTTTTTTTGCCAATTTTGCTATTCGTCTAATTTCCATAAGAAACAACCAGTTATCAATAAAAGTTTTACCTGATCTAACTGCTCCATTCAGAATCATTAAACGCCAATCATCATGTAAATAGCTTTGAAGTACAGTTTGCTGTTTTGCTGTAAGAATATCTGATAATACCAATCTTAATCACCTTCTTTCAACAAAAAAAGACGCTCATTTGAACGTCAATTTTTATTTTATTTAAATTTCCAAATATATTTACCAGCCGTTTTTTGCTTACCTTTGCAACACCTTGTAATACTACTATTATCTATTTTAAGATTACGTTTTACTTCTCGCATACTAGGCCATTCTCTAATAAAATCACCATCAAGATCAAATTGCAAAACTGGTTTAGACATTTTAGCACCATTTGTTCGACCATATTTTTTGCCAATTTTTCCAGTATGTTCTTTTATTTTTTTATACCATTCTGGATTTTGACTCCTGGTTTGAATTGCTTTGTCCGTACGTGTACCATAATTATTGTTGTACTTATATGAACACCATTCTAAATTTGATACCGCGTTATTCTGTTTGTTTTCATCAATATGATTAATACATGGTAGTTTTTTAGGATTTGGTAAAAACGTCTGTGCAACTAGACGATGAATATGAGGTGGTTTACGATTCGTTTCTTTATATAAAAGAACCTCAAAGTATCCATGATTATCAATAATCGGCTTTAATAATTTGCCTTTATATAGGCGTTTTCTTCCAATACTATCAATAATAGTTCTGTCTAAGCTTCTTACTCTACCAAGATTTGATACCTGATAAAGTCCTTCATAGCCTTGAATATCTTTCCAAACTTCTGTATTATTATTCATGTGATCATAACCTTTCTATGATTACCATGCTCTAGAGTGTCACCAACACTGCTAGAGCTTTTTGTTTACAACGATATTATATCATCAAACTGAAACAAATTATTGATATATCAACTTTTCTTTTTACTTTCTTTGTCACTTTCCCTTGTTAAAGTATCTAGCATCTTATCAAGTAGCTGCTCCATATCTTGCCCATTATCTTCCATTGCCTTAGCCCTAGCTTCAGCCACACGAGCATCAGCAGTAAGCTTTTTAAGCTTTTGTTTCTCCATAGGATCAGTTGTTGGATAACGTTTAAGCAATTCTTTGGCAGCGTTAATTCTATCTTTAGCAGATACAGGAACATCAGGGAAAACGCCTTTGGCGGTCGCTACAGACTCAGTTTGTTCGCCCCTCATAACTGAACTAAGATACTCTAAAACCTCTCTAGCCCCTGCTATCTTTTCCGATTCAAGCCGTTTAAGCCTTTTTTCTATATAAGCTTTCAGTTCAGGTTTATTCAAGTTTTCATTACCAATAGAATAAGCAGTTTTAGGTGAATATCCTGCTTTAATTGCAGATTGTTTAGCATTACCAGATTTTATATATTCATCGCAGAATTTCTTTTGTTTAGGAGTCAAACCATCTCACCACCGCCTTTAGAATTTTGAGTAAAATAAAAAGCCAGCTTTGCTGACTTGAATTAAAACCTAGGATGGACTTGCA
>CAMFQH010000167.1:0-3741 GCA_945980025.1 uncultured Lactobacillus sp. | reverse complement strand
TTATTGATAATCGTACTGTATCAATGACTGATGCTTTAAAATATCTTCTGAAAAAAGAAGAATTTAGAACACTTGATGTAGCTGTAGGTTACTTTTACGTTAGTGGGTTACTCTTGTTGAAAGATGAATTTACCAATTTCATGGATAACCGTAACGGTCATTTTCGTATTTTAATGGGCAATGAAACTAACGGTGCTACGGTTAACGTTTTAGATAGTGGTAAGTATCATGATTATGCTGAATTAATCCAAGAATCAACTGAGAAAGATACTAGTAACATTTCAGATAAAGAATTTTTGGGTAAGGTTTCCGAATGGATTAAAGAGGGTCGAATTGAGGTCAAAATCTACACTGGCACAGCAAATTATTTTCATGCTAAGAGCTATTTATTTGCATCTAGTTTAAATGCTAGTTATGGTACAGCAATTGTTGGATCGTCTAATTTTTCAGAATCAGGACTAGAGGGAAATACGGAATTAAACGTGTTAACTCAAGATGGATTCTTTGCATTACATCATTGGTATAACGATTTATGGCTCTCTAAGAATGAGGTCACTGATTTCTCACCAGAATTAATTAAAATTGTTAATAATAATGGTGCAAAAAGAGCATTGCAACAGTATAAGCCGGTTAAAGAGACTTATTACGATTTTGCTAATATCTTTGCTCAACCTTACGCTGAACTTGATATGACAAAGAAGTGGGTGCAAGAACTCTTCCCACATCAAAGAAGTGGAGTTATTAGTATCAAAGAAAAACTTGATTCATTAAACACTGCTGTTTTATCTGATGGTGTAGGTCTAGGTAAGACCAGAACTGCAGCTGGTGTCATAAGACTCTACTTAGAAACAGAGAGCGTTAATAGAATATTAATTGTTGCTGATACTAAACTTAAGGATCAATGGCATGATGAATTAGAAGCAGTTGGTATTAAAGAGTATGAATATGAGTATATTTCACGTCAACAGCTTGTCAATATGAACTATGCTCAACTTAAAGATAATAATTACACATTAATGGTTATTGATGAGGCACACTTAGGATTTAAGAATAATAATACTGAAGCATATAAGAAAGTATTGTACATGCGACAAAATAATCCTAAGGTAAAAGGCCTCTTACTAACTGCCACTCCATGGAATAATGCTCGTGAGGACGTAATCAATATCGGATCATTATTTCTCAAGGTAGATGCTATTCCAAATGATAGAAAATATAAACAATACTTCTTACTCTCACCAAATAAACTAACTAATAAAGTAGTAAAACACTTAGCTAATGATGATGCAGCTTTTAAAGAATTTTGGTCTGATGTATATTTACAAAGAACTAGAAAGACATACGGTGGAAAAGGAACACGCTTTCCACACAGAAACTTTCCTAGTGTAGATATTCCATATGAACCTAGAAAGAATGAAATCTTTAGTAATAACTTTGACGTTATTTCCGATTTGAAGTTTCCATATCAGGATCCTATTAAATATATTGATAACAGTAAGGAAGAACTTGGTGCGAAGCAGTTAAAGATGATGCTACTTAAGAGAGCTGACTCTAGTTGGAAAGCTTATGCAACTTCTTTACAGCACATCGTGGATAAGCTTGAAAAGTTGAATGTACAATATTTAAAGCCAATGTCTTATTTAAAAGGTAAAGAGCTTTTGAATCACTACGTAGCTTTCCTGGGTACTGCATATGGGATAGGCGAATACGAAAACAAGATAAATATTTTGTTTAAAGATTTTGAGCCTTCAGAACAAACAGACCCTTCGCAACAGACTATTAGATCTCAACTTAGAAAACAAAGATATATTGAAAATTTAAAAGCTCAGATTAATGGGTTGAACGTCAAAAAAGCGAAGAATGCCATAGATAAGATGACCGCAGATTATAACAGTGATGTTTCTACGATAAAGATGCTGATTGATAGTTTGAATAAGGCTTACAGTAAAGTTGATGAAAAAGTTGATGAAATTATTGAATGCATTGATGAAGAACGTGCTAAAGGTCATAAAATTATCTTGGTATCTCAATTTGCAGACACGGTAGAGTATTACTACGATAAGCTTTACACTCATTACAATAAACCTCAGCTTAAGTATCCTATGGGTATGATTACTGGTGCTTCTAATACTGATGAGAATGGTTATTCTGCAAAAATTAATCAAAAACCATCTACTAAAAAAGATGTGTTAAATCACTTCTCACCACGCTCTAAAAAAGCAATAGAATTAATTGAAAATAATGAACAAATTGATCTGGTAGTAGCTACTGATACCATTTCAACTGGTCAAAACTTGCAGGATGCCGTAACTTTAATGAATATTGATCTACCTTACAATCCTATGACTTTGGAACAGCGTATCGGTCGTATTGATAGACCTTTGACTAAGGGTGACAACAATGATCAAATCTACATTTATACTTTCCCAATTTATCAATCCATCAACTCGCAATTAAAGATGATGAAACGTCTTGGTAATAAAATGGCGGGAGTATTGAATGATACTGAATTTGATAATGTGGTTTTGCCTCAATATGAAGGCTATTTAAAAGATATTACGGAAAAGAAACAAAATGCGGTTAAAACAATGCTAGATAAGACGGATGATCAAATGATTAATCATTCTGATTTTTCTTCAGAGAAGCACTCAGAAGCTTATCAGCAAGCCAATAAGCGTATGTATGACTTTAAAGCTAATCAGCTTACACCGCTTAAAGATCCGCTTATACCTGATTATAGTTTCTCAAATGGGAAAAAAGATCATTCAATTGCTGTAGTAGAAATTAAATATTATGACGTGAATGGATCATATCTTGAAAAAGAAAATATTCTGGTTGATGTAAATGATTCTAAAAAGGTTGAAATAATTGATGCTGAAAAGAATTTAAATGGTGAGATTGCGTTTGATGTTCATAATAGCAAAGCTTTGTCACAAGGGGATGCATTAACAGCAGTAGAAAAGGCGAAGGATAGAATTTATAATGTCGTAAAACAGCAGGTGGCTGAATATAATAAGCAACATGAATTTTTTGCTAAGAATATTGATTCAACCAAAAATAAGACTTCAGTGAAAGCAGCAGTTGCTTTAAGAAATAGCGCAATGCAAGAGCCTAAGATGGTTATGTCTAAGCTTCAGTCAGTAAATGTTGATCCTAAGCTACTAAAAGACATTACAAAATACGTAGAAACTATTGATAAGGATGATGATTTATTCCCAATAGTTCAAGAAATTGCTAATAACCCTAATGTGTTTTGGCTAGAAATCAGTAAGTACATTAGATTCTTTAACCCAGACAGTATACAAGAAATGGAAAATATCGGTAAAAATATACAAAAAGCAAGCACTAGAAAAGCTGACTTGGAAAAAACGCAGTATAAAGTCTTAGATGGAAACATTGTAATTAAATAAAATTATGGAATTGAAAGTATATATTTCTTAATGATATAATTGGCTTGATACCCAGCTTTTAGGGTTCGATTAGAGTTATGATTTTAAATATTACACTTACATTATTTGTGAGTGCAATATTTAAACCGGCGATAACTTTGATAATATTGTACTTCTTGTGAGTACGTAGATTGATACCATTGATTTGAATAGGCTCACCAGTGTTTTTAGTTACAGTCTTCGTAGGTTTAACATTTAACTTAAGAAGAATGGATTATTTTAAAAGCTCCAATCGGAGCTTTTTTCTTTTCCATTAAACATCCTACTAAAATCCTACCAATTAAACTGGTAA
>CAMFQH010000166.1:0-3760 GCA_945980025.1 uncultured Lactobacillus sp. | reverse complement strand
ACTCAAATACTAATGTAAAAGGTAAGTTGAGATTATATCAAACAGCTACTCCTAAAATCTATGATCAAAATGCTAAAAAGAAAGCAAAAGAAAATAGTATCGTTGTTTCATCAATGGATGATAAGTCTATCTATGGAGATGAAATTTTTAGATTAGGCTTTGGGGATGCAGTAGCTCAAGGCTATTTGACTGACTATAAAGTTTCTGTATTGGCTGTTAGTGAATCTTACATTAATAAAGATATGCAGAAGATCATGTCGGCTGATAATCAGTTAAAGGTTGACGATATCGGTAAGATCATAGGTGTTTGGAATGCCATGGTTAAGCGTGATGGTATTACTGGTGAAATCGATGGTGCACCAATGAAGCGTGCTATTGCCTTTACTGATACTATTCGACATTCAAAAATAATTTCTAATGAATTTAATCAAGTAGTTAATGACTATCTAGACTCAGATACAGATGATAATAGTATATCTGAGAACAGTTATCATGTTGATGTTCATCACGTTGATGGTGGTCTTAATGCACTGGAGAAGGAAACTGAAATTGATTGGTTAGGCAATAATGATATTGAAGATAATCACGCCCGCGTTTTGTCAAACGTCCGCTTCTTAACTGAAGGTATTGATGTTCCAAATCTAGATGCAATTATTTTCTTCAGTCCTAAAAAATCACAGGTTGATATTGTTCAAGCCGTTGGTCGTATTATGCGGAGAGCAGAAAACAAACAATATGGCTATATTATTTTGCCAATTGTCGTAGCTGATGGTGTTGATCCAAATGTGGCTTTAGACAATGACAAAAAATATAAACAAGTGTGGCAAGTACTAAACGCCTTACGTTCAACTGATGAACGTTTTGATGCAGAAGTTAATACACTTGATTTGAATAAAAAGAAGTCAGATCGAGTTAATGTTATTGGTGTAGATGGTAGTCCTGAGGGACCTGTTCCGGAAACTGCTTATAAAAAAGAAGAACATGGAGCAGAACAGCTAGAACTCCCATTACATTGGAAAGAAATGCGTAATGCATTTTATGGTAAAGTAGTACAACATGTTGGTGATAGAAGATATCTTGAAGACTGGTCTAAAGATGTAGCTGATATTGCTAAAATGTACGTCCGTAGAATTAATGATTTGATTGATAGTAATCAAGGTGCCAGATTGGCATTTGATAAATTCCTTAAATCACTGCGTTACAACATTAATGATTCAATTGATCAAGAGCAAGCAGTTGAAATGCTGGCACAACACTTAATCACTGAACCGGTATTTAATGCCTTATTTAGTGATTATGATTTTGTAAGAAATAATGTTGTTTCTAAGTCTATGAATGACATTATTTCTGCCTTTAAAGTTTTTGGCTTTGCTAAAGAGCAAGAACAATTAAAACCATTCTATGATTCAGTTAAATTACGTGCTTCAGGTATCGATAATATTCAGGGCAAGCAGACGTTTATTATTCAGTTGTACAACAGTTTCTTTAAGACAGCATTTCCACGAGTAACTGAATCAATGGGAATTGTATTTACTCCTATTGAAGTAGTAGATTTTATTATCCATTCTGTTGACTGGGCCTTAAATAAATATTTTGGTAAATCACTGGCAAGTAAGAATGTACATATTCTTGATCCCTTCACTGGTACTGGTACATTTATCACTCGAACTCTGTATTATTTAAAGCAGCAAATGGATGAAGGAAAAATTACTTATGATGATATTTTACGTAAGTACATGCATGAATTACATGCTAATGAGATTGTACTTTTAAGTTACTATATTGCTGCTATTAATATCGAAGCAGTGTTTGATGAAGTTAATGGACCTGATCGCGGTTATAAACCATTTGAGGGGATTGTTTTAACTGATACTTTTGAAAGTACAGAACGCCAAGATACTTTAGATGATGACATGTTTGGGACTAATAATGAACGATTAAAGAAACAACAAGAAGTTCCTATCACTGCTATCATTTCTAACCCACCTTATTCTGTGGGACAAAGAAATGCAAATGATGACAATCAAAATGTCCATTATCCAAATTTGGAGTCTCAAATTGAACATACATACGTTAGAAACAGTCGATCTAACTTAAGTATGAGTACATATGACAGTTATGTAAAAGCCTTTAGGTGGGCTAGTGATCGTATAGGTACGAAAGGAATTATAGGCTTTATTACTAATTCTGGATATCTTGATAAAGGGTCATTAGATGGACTTAGAAAGAGTTTATACGATGAATTTAATTACATATACGTATTTGATTTGAAAGGAGCAATCCGCGGAAAAGTAGGTCAGGATGCTAAAAAAGAAGGGCAAAATATTTTTAATATATTGACTGGGGTGGCAATTTGTATACTTGTTAAAGATGGTTCTAAAAACCATAATCTACTATATAGATGTATTAAAAATGGTTTATCCCGAAAAGAAAAATTAGCTAACATAAAAAGATGGTCAAATATTTCCAAAATTAATTGGAAAACTTTAAAGCCAGATAAAAATAATGATTGGATAAACCAGAGAGATCCTAAATATCAAAATTATCCATGTATATCTGGAGAGAATGAATCTCCTTTTATCTCTAATGCCGTTGGAATTAGTACAAATCGAGATATATGGGTGTCTGGTTTTTCAAAAAAGAGAGTTTTGAAAAATACAGAAAATATGATAATAAATTACAATGATGAAGTACAGAAGAATGGTGGTCATGGTAAGAAATCTCAAATGAGGGATGCTCATAAGATTAAATGGACGGTTAATCTAGATAAAAAGTTTGAAAATGGAGAAATATTAAAGTATCATCCTGAAAAAATTGTATTAGAAACATACAGACCATTTACTAAAAAGTATTTAATGTATGATGCAAATATAATTGAACGTCCTGGACGATATTTACATCAATGGGGAAAGAAAAATAAAGTTATTGTTACTACTGGAAGGGGTAGTAGACGTGATTTTTCTACTTTGATTACAGATCATATGCCTAGTCAGGACTTGATGGAAAAGTGTCAGGGTTTTATGGAATATAACAATAGTGAGGATCTTGAGTTAATATCTAATAGTAGCAATATAAATGGTAATTTTCTAAAAAATAGATGCATATCTATGGAAGAGGTAATTCCATATATTTATGGAATATTAAATTCAAAAAATTACAAAGCTAATTATGTAAATGATTTAAAAAAGGATTTAGCCAGAATTCCAGTTGTAAAAAACAAAGAAAAATATATTGAAATTGGTCAAAAACTTATGAATCTTCATATGAATTATGAAGATGTTCCCGTTTATGATAAAGTTAAAATTCAATATTCTGGTAAATCGGATTATCATGTTGAAAAGATGAAGTTCTCCAAAAAGCATAATGCAGAAAATAAACTTAAAAAAGATCAATCTACAATTATATTCAATGACAGTATTACTATTTCAAATATTCCTAAAAAAGCCTATGAATACATTGTAAATGGTAAGTCAGCTATTGAATGGATAATGGATCAATATCAAGTCAAAACTGATAAAAAATCAGGTATTACAGATGATCCAAATGATTACAGTGATGATCCAAAATACATTTTCAATTTATTACTAAGAATAATAAATGTATCTGTTCAAACAGTTGATTTAATTAATCAATTGCCTCCATTAGAAATAGAAGAATAACCTATTTAGAAGTATAGTGATCCTCGAAATTCAAATATGGATTTCGGGGTTTTTCTACGTAAAGTCAAGCATAATAAGAAGTTTGGCTTCATTTTTTGTTT
>CAMFQH010000165.1:0-3769 GCA_945980025.1 uncultured Lactobacillus sp. | reverse complement strand
CAGTATAACAATGCCTATAACATTAATATTTCTGAAAAGGAATACTTAGACCAAATTAAGGGTAAAACTGGAGTCTTATTTGGCCTAGCTTGTTTTATTGGCGCTTATGAGAGTGGTCTTAAAGTAACTAGGGCTCTAAAAGCTAAAAAGTTTGGTGAATACTTGGGCCAAGCTTTTCAACTAAGAGATGATATTTTAGACTATACAACTACTAGTTCTACTTTTAAAAAGCCGGTCTTATTAGATGTTAAAGATGGTATCTACTCTGGCCCCTTAATTTTCGCCTTACAAAACGACTCTACGGGTCGCTTACATGAATTAGTTAAATTAGGACAAGATTTGACTAAGGAACAACTACAAGAGATAGAAAAAATGGTTAATGACCTTGGCGGGGTAAAACGAGCACAAAAGTTAGCTGATAAATACACTGATAAAGCTTTACACAACTTGCAAAAGCATTGGCCAGACAACAAAACTCGCCAGCAACTTGAAGAGCTAACAAATATTTTATTAAAAAGAAGCTATTAATTAAGAGAATGTTAAGACATTCTCTTTTCTTTCCTTATTCTTTACTAATTCGCTATAATCTTTTTTTGGATTATAATTCTAGAAAGTAGGAAAAGAAGTGAATAAGAAAAAAGAAAATTCGCATTTTTTTGCCTGGTGGGTTTTTATTGCCTCCTGTTTAATTTCTTTAGTAGGATTTGGATTAATTGTTAATACTATTGGTTTATTCTTTGAACCAATTAGTAAAAGCTTCCATGTTGGTCGAGCAAGCGTTGCCTTAATGACAACCTTGCAAAATGCTGCTGCCGCAATTACCTTGCTGTTTGCAGGTAAAATTATGACCAAGCTTAACTTGCGTTGGCTTTTAACTTTCTGTTTTGCTGTAATTGGAGTTTCCATGCTTAGCTTATCAGTAGCACAAAGTTTGACTCATTTTTACATTGCTTGGATCATCATTGGGATTTGCCAACCAATTGCTATTACTTTATCCATCCCTGTCCTATTAGGAAATTGGTTCAATGAAAAATTAGGAACTGTGATGGGAATTGCCCTTGGAGTTTCAGCCTTTGGTGGCACCATCTTTAACCCAATTATTGGTAACATCATTACCAACTTTGGATGGAGAGGTGGCTTCATCTGCGAAGGATTACTAATTCTCGGAATTTTAGTTCCTTCAGCATTCTTCTTAAGAGAAAAACCTAATCAAAAACACCAAGCATACGGCAAAGTGAAAAATATACCAGAAAAAGTTCTTGAAACTAGTGGTATTACCCTTAAGGCAGCTCTTAAGACCCCTGTCTTTTATGCTTTAGCATTTGCAATGCTTGCACTGCAATTTGTTTCTGGATCTGTGCAACATATTTCAGGTCATATTACCAGCCAAGGCCTCCCATTAACAATTGGTGCATCAGTAGTTTCTGGGGTAATGCTTGGAGCAGCAGCTGGTAAGATTTCTATTGGTTTTATGCTTGATCGTTTTAATACACGAGCTACTTTATTTATTTATTCTTTATTTGGCTTATTAGGCTGGAGCGGCGAAATTTTCTTTAAGACTAGTCTTCCACTTATTGCCTCTGCCTTTATTTTAGGTTTGGGTCAAGGTGTGTGTTTAGTTGCTCTTCCTTACCTTATTCGAGAAGAATTCGGAGCTAAGGACTACAGTACAATTCTTTCAGTAATTAATATGACTGGTGCATTTGCAATGTCTGCATCTGTTTACTTGAACGGTCTTTTATTTGATACTACTGGTTCTTACAACTTCGGTTGGGCAATCAACGCAACTGCTTTTGCGCTCAGTTTTGTTGCTTTGTTCCTTACTCTCAAAAAGCAAAATGCATCTCAACCATTAGAAGAAAGTATAGATTAAACTTATAGTTATCTATGCTAACTTAATATTAGTAAAAGCTTACTCATTGACTTACAATAAATGAGTAAGCTTTTTTTATTAATGTTGGGGTGAAAAAATATGAACAAACATCCAGAATTTTTATTAAACAAGATTAAAAGTCCAAAAGATCTTAAAAAATTAGATCTAAAAGAACTAGAACAACTAGCTAGTGAAATTAGAACCTTGATCCTAGAAAAAGATGCTGCTAAAGGTGGCCACTTAGGACCTGACTTAGGAATTGTCGAAGCTACAATTGCCTACCATTATGTTTTCGATGCACCTAAAGATAAGATTGTTTGGGATGTTTCTCACCAAACTTATCCACACAAGATGTTAACTGGACGTGCTTATGGTTGGCTTGATCCCGATAAGTACGAGGATGTAACTCCTTATTCTAATCCTGAGGAAAGTCCATATGACTACTTTGCTGTTGGTCATACTTCAACTTCAGTTGCTTTAGCAACTGGAATGGCTAGAGCGCGTGATATGCTAGGAGAACATGAAAACATTACAGCTCTTATTGGGGATGGTTCTTTAACTGGTGGCTTAGCCTTTGAGGGCTTTAATAATGCGGCTGATGAAAAGCATAATTTAATTATTGTAGTAAATGACAATCAAATGTCGATTGACGATAATGTCGGCGGTGTTGTAACTGCTTTGAAGAAATTACGTGAATCAAATGGTCAAACAGCTGATAATCCATTTACTGCAATGGGACTAGATTATAAATATGTTGGTCAGGGAAATGATCTTAAAGCAATGATTGATGCCTTCAAATCAATTAAAGATATTGACCACCCAATTGTTTTACATATCAATACCCTTAAGGGTAAGGGATATGAGCCAGCTATTGAAAATGAAGCTAGTCACCACTGGGTATTGCCTTTTGATCTTAAGACGGACAAAACAACTGTACCAGCTCCAAAGACTCCTAATCCAACTACTGTAGTTTTGGATTTCTTAAAGAAACATATTGAAAATCAAGAAAACATCTTAGCCATCAATGCTGCTATCCCTGGCGTCTTTGGCTTAGGCGAGATTAAGAATAAGTATCCTAAGAATTATAAGGATGTAGGAATTGCTGAACAAGAGTCTGTTGCCTTTGCTGCAGGGGCTGTTAAAGAAGGAATTACCCCAGTCTTATTTGAAAACTCTACTTTCTTACAACGTGCTTATGATCAACTTTCTCACGATGTAGCAGCTAACGACTTACCAGTTGTAATGGTGGTAGCTGGCGGCGGAATTACTGGCACTTCTAAGACCCACTTAGGTATTTTTGATAACGCCATGGTCGCAAATTGGCCAAACTGGGAATACTTAGCTCCTACCACCTTGAATGAATTAAAATCAATGCTTGAATGGGCAGTTAAGCAAAGAAAGCATCCCATAGCAATTAAATCTCCAGTAAATCCAATTCCAGAAGGTGAACCAGTGGATGAAGACTATTCAACTATTAAGTATGATGTAAAGCCCGGTTCTAAGGTTGCCATCATTGGTTTAGGTGACTTTTATCAATTAGGTGAAAAGGTAGTTGATTTATTAAAGACAGAAAACATTAATGCCACTTTGATCAATCCAAAATCTGCTGCTCACCTTGATTATGACGCATTAGCTGAACTTCAAAACGACCATGAATTAGTTGTTACTCTAGAAGACAACAGTATTGATGGTGGTTTTGGTCAAAAGATTGCTAGCTACTATGGTCCAACTAAGATGATGGTTAAGAATTATGGTGCTAAAAAAGAATACACTGATAATGAACCAAAAGACTCCATCTACAAGCGTGATCATTTAATGCCTGATCAAATTGTTAGTGATATTTTAGAAATCCTAAAATAAGTCAAATTCATATCTGTATTAGAAAAAAAGGTAAAT
>CAMFQH010000164.1:0-3784 GCA_945980025.1 uncultured Lactobacillus sp. | reverse complement strand
CACCTAAGCCTTCGTCGGCAGCGTCAGATGTGTATAAGAGACAGTTATTAGATAAGAGAATAACTCCATTTACTTTATTCTTTACTATATTCGTTATTGTTCAATCTGTGTTTGCAATTGGAGTTTATGGTGAGATGGTTTATGTTCAGAATAAGTTATTGACCCAAAGAAAACAGCAAGAAATAAGACAAAAACAACGCCAACTTGAAGAATATGCAGATTATTTGGAAAAGAGTGAAGATGATTTACGGGCATTTAGACACGATTATAAGAATATACTTAATTCTTTAAAGGTGAGTGCTCAAGAAGGTAATGTTCAAGAGGTGATTCAAAAGCTAGATAAGTATACTGAAACTAATTTGAATTCTAATGCTCTGCTTAAGTATAAAGATGTAAATCATATTCATATTAAATCTATTAAGAGTATTATTATTTCTAAGTTAACAGAAATGTATAACCTAAATATTCCTTATAATTTTGAATGTAGAAGTGGTGTAAAAAAACTGTCGGCTAATATTGATGAATTGGATCTTGTTAGAATCCTAGGAATTGCATTCGATAATGCAATTGAGGAAAGCAAGATTATAAAGGATATGGCTAAAAAGAATAAATCTCCGGAGTATGAAGAGATTCAAATTATGGCTTATTCAGATGGACCGAATAACTTTGAATTTGAAATTCGTAATAGAGTGCGTAAAGATCAAAAGATCTCTACTAGCAAAATACAAGAACGAGGTTTTACAACTAAAAAAGGACATCAGGGCTATGGTCTAGCCAATATTAGAAAACTAGAAGAAAAGTATCCTGATATGTCAGTCTCATACATGGTTCAAGATGGCTGGTTTGACTTCTACATGGTGATTGATATGGAAGATGGTGATGAAGATAATGGCTAATTATCCTATTATCGTTTGTGATGATGATCATGATTTGGCTAATCAATTAGCTACTAATATTAATAGTTCAATCCAAAACTTATCAGATGATAATTCAAGCTACAGTGAATTAAAGGAAAGAGTGACTTTTGTAGCTAATGATTTTGCTCAAGCGGTTGGCTATATTGTAGCTAATGATATTAAGAATGGCATTTACTTTCTTGATATTGAATTGAGCCAGCAATCTGAAGCGAAAAACGGGGTAGACTTAGCAGAGTTCATCAAGAAACAGGATGAGAATGCGCAGATTATCTTTGTCACTGCATATGAGAAGTATGCGCCGTTGACATATCGTAGACGAATTGGAGCGATTGACTATATTAGTAAAAACTTGTCTTCGGATGAGATTATTCAGCGTCTTGAAGAAACACTCCGTGGTGCTATCGATAATCTAACTAATATGATTAAGTATGGTAATCGAAACTTTAAATACAAGATTGGTCGCAATGTATTTAAGGTTAGTGAAAATGAAGTTATTTATATTGAGAATAGTACCATGCAGCATAAGGTGCATATGGTGACGGATCATGGAGATGTGGAATTTAAAGGTAATATAAGTCAAGTCGCTAAGGATGCAGATTTTTTGGTTAAAGTCTCGCAGTCAACTTTGATTAATCCAAATAATATTCAAGCTATTGATACCCATAATAAGTTGATTATTTTCGATGAAAATAAAGCAATCACTTATTCGAGGCCTTATAGGAAAGTTATTAAGCAATTAATGACTAAGTTTGAAGCTATTGATGTAATTTAGGGTAAAGAATTGAGGTAAAGACTATGTATCATTTAATTTATTTAGTAATTGGCATCCTGTTGATTATTGGTGGAGTTTTTACTTTTCGTCATACGCAAGGCTATTTGAAGTTAAATACAACTTCTAAGACTGTTCAGGATAATCAATGGCGTGGTTTTGCTTTATGGTTTGGTTACATTGGAGCAGGTATTCTGACCTTGATTGGTGTGATCCTTATCTTAGTTTCACTATTTTAAATAAAGAGAAAATACTAAGCTGGTGTGAATGAGGGTGCCGGCTTAGTATTTTGGTATATGAAGTTAATACTAAATTTCACTAAAAATATACTGAATTGGAACGCAAGTGCAGAATTGGTCTAAAACAAGGTTAAATCGGTCATGCACCAAAAAAATGAAGTAATTCATGGTACTGTAATAATGTAGAAAGAAATAAGAGATGAATTTCTTTTGATTACTCATTATAGGAGGTAATAAAAATGAGTAAAGGTGAAGTTTTAAACGAAGAGGAATTGACTGCTGTAGTTGGCGGTAGTAAAGGAAAGGGAAGAAACAATTGGGCAGGCAATACCATAGGTATAGTAAGTTCAGCTGCAACTGGAGCTGCATTAGGTTCAGCCATTTGTGGTCCCGGTTGTGGATTTGTTGGAGCACACTGGGGCGCAGTTGGTTGGACAGCGGTTGCTAGCTTTTCAGGCGCGTTTGGTAAGATTAGAAAGTAGGGATTTAAGATGAAACAATTGAATTCAGAACAATTACAAAATATTATCGGTGGAAATAGATGGACTAATGCATACAGCGCAGCTTTGGGATGCGCTGTCCCTGGAGTTAAATATGGAAAAAAACTTGGTGGCGTATGGGGTGCTGTAATTGGTGGCGTAGGCGGTGCAGCAGTCTGTGGCTTGGCGGGTTATGTTCGTAAAGGCTAACCTTTCTAATTAATGAAAGATTGTTAAATATGATTTCTCAAGTATATATCGTATTTTCGTATATTCCATTGGTAGCATCTTTTATAGGATTTATATTGTGGATGATTTTGAGTATAAAAAAGAAAACAAACTTTGAAAGCGATTCCCTAGGAGTTTTTTTACCATTGGTAATGGCTTCGGCTTATGTTACAAATAATAATTCAATAGGTTATTCTAATCTTGCTACCATTGCAGTTGGTATTTTTATACCAGTTTATTTCTTAGGTAAAGCATTCACTCTTTATCATCGGAAAAATAAGAAATGAAAATTCAAATATTTAGCAATATACTAAAATACCGAATCAGTCTGAAAACGGCTAATTTGGTATTTTTTATATAAAGACTATATATCAGAGTGTAGTAAAGAGACTATTAAAGTTGTAAAACAGTGCTAGATTTTACAAAAACTGTACTGAATCGGGATGCAAGTGCTAAATCAGTCAGAAAAAAGTTAAATCGATCACGCACCCCAAAAATGAGGTTATTCATGCTACTGTAATAATGTAGAAAGAAATAAGAGATGAATTTCTCTTGATTACTCATTATAGGAGGTAATAAAAATGAGTAAAGTTGAAGTTTTGAATGAAGAAGAATTGACTACTGTAGTTGGTGGAACACATAGTAAAGGGTTCCATCCAAGTAAAGGAATGAAGTGTTTATCAGGATTAACAACTGGATTCGGAATAGGGTTGATGAGAGGCAGTGCATTTGGTGCAGCTTGGGGTCTAGCTAAAGCGAGTGTTCTTTATTGTGGTTTAGGTCCACAGCCTCAAAAGGTATATTAAAAAATGAATGCTATAATATTAATTGCTGTAACTTTAATCATTTCTATCGTATTAATTGCATTGGTAAAAACAATAAAAAATAAAAGTAATGGTCAATATACATACAGACATCACGTTATGAAGATAGAAGATAATAAAAGGAAATTATGCACAGAAACAGTGAGAGTTGAATCTTTTACGACAGCTTTTCTATTAAATATAATTGATGTTGTTACATATGCTTTTATATTACTATGGCCTTAATAACGTAGATAAATATATAGTTGTTTTGAAATATTTCAGATTTATTAAAATCGTAAATTGCAATAATAAATTGAACACTTAAGCTGCTTGATAGATATGATCC
>CAMFQH010000163.1:0-3788 GCA_945980025.1 uncultured Lactobacillus sp. | reverse complement strand
AATTAGTTTAATTAATTAGTAAAACATGTAGTTTAGATAAACTACATGTTTTTATTTTGGTAAATTATAAATTTTTTTGTAATATCTACCTATAATATGGATAAGTACAGGAAAAAAAGAACTTTTTTGTTATAATGGAAGTTGTATTTCAAGGAGGACAATATGGATAATTTAACTACCATGACATTGGCTGACGATATGGCTTTATCACAAGAAAAGATTATCAACGGCCAACAAGACCTGAATACCAAGAGAATTTATAATGAAATTAATAGTTTGGATATTCTTGATAAGCCAATCGAAGAATACTTTGATATGACTCAAGATGAATACTACAATAGTGAATCTGATGGTAAATTAACTTTACTACATTTAGATAAACCATTACGTGAATTAAATGATCGTATTTTAACTAACCACGTAGATGGATATGTAGATCAAGACGAGATTAATTTAACCTATAATCATGAGGATCCATTGCAAGATGGTAGCTATGATCGTGCTACTGATTTACATGTACTTTTATATAGTTTAAAAGTCATTGGCGCTGTGAGAGCTATTGCTCCGAATGATTTGAAAAAGGTTTTGTCTAAAGATGCGGTTTTATCATTGGGTCTTGCCGCAAATGCTTTGGCAAATAATTAACCCCAAGGCCAACTAAAGGCCTTTTTTTGTGTGATGAGTGGGGAAGAGTATCATGAAAATTATCAAGAAAACCAAGGGTATGATTGATAAATTTTCCGGTGTTACCCGGAAGATGATGCGAAAGAAAAGTAATATTCCATTTGATGGAATGCAAAAGTATATGACTGTTGGTGAGTATAACGTTGGAGCGCCTGAAGGAACTCCACATGGTGAAGAATATAAGCTTATTGTTTATAAAGATACTGACAATGTCTTACACCAAGCTTTACGTTCGATTAATGCGTCTGATCTAGCACCAGCTTATGTTCGGAAGTTTGATAAAAGGCTAAATCGTTATACTGCATTTGTTAATAAGCAGACAGGACGTCGTTATATCGTTGAAGATCAACTAGATCAGTTAGTAGATTATGTAAAAAAGCATAGCCGAGATGGCTATAACTCAATTAATATCGGTGTTTTAACCGATACACACTATAAAGATGCTGACAGTATTGATTTTTATGGGCATAACGGACTTCGTCATGTTAAAGAGTTTAATTATCTTGAAGATAAAGATGTTTTAGATTTAAAGGCTCATTTAGGTGATTGGATGGATGGATCCGATCCAGGATTAGTTGGCGAAGCAGAGTTGATATCTTTGTCTAGAACGTTTAGATCTAAAAAAACTAACTTTGCTGTCATCAAAGGTAATCACGATGAAAATGATAAATTTGATGAGCACCATGATCTGAGAGCTAGTTTTCCGGAAAATGAATTTGAAGATATAATGTGGCCAAGTATGTATGCGCAAGATGGTATTCACTATATCACGCGCAAGCACGGGGTTGCATATTTTGATAAAGATGATGTCAGAATCATTACGGTCAATACATCTGATTTACCTTATGAGCTAGATGAGCAAGGTAAGAAAAAATACGATACTAAACTTGCTTTAGCGATTCGTGAAGATCAGATGCAAGAAATTATCGAAATTCTTGAAAATTCAAATGGTAAAACAATTATTTTCATGAGTCATGCAAATCCTATTACTCGCAAGGGAACGAATGCTTTGAAATTTAATGGGCGTTCTCTACATGAATTAATGGTTGCCTTCAATCAACGTGAAAAAGGCTATCTTAATTCAAGGGATGTTCCTCCTGAATTTACCCTAGCTAATAGCTTTGATTTCACAAAGATAAAAAATGCAAAAATAGTTGCATATTTATGTGGACACCGTCATACTGAAGACCAATATCGCATTAACGGTATACAATATATATTTTTTAATTGCTCGGCTCTAATGGGCCCAAACCATGCGCTTACTACGCAATATAATAAGCGCTGGAATAGACAGATGGATCATGCTAATGAAGCAGCTGGATATATAGTAAATGTTGATGTTCAAAGACATTTATTACAAGTATTTGGATATGGGGCTGCTTCTAAGAGACGATTCTATCGAATTTAATTTTTGAAATGTAAATAGCTTATAATAAGACTACTGTTTATTTTGAGGTGAAAGTTACTTATGTGTGGAATTTGTGCGTTTTTTGATCCTGAATTAAAGGATAAAGACTGTGCTATTCAAGGAATGATGGATACAATTAAACACCGTGGTCCATCTTCCGATGGAAAATATACTAATGATCAGGTGGCTTTAGGTTTTAGACGTTTGTCAATTATTGACCTTCGTGGTGGAAGTCAACCAATTTTTAATGAAGATAAAAGTAGAGCAATTATTTTTAATGGGGAAATTTATAATTTTAAACCATTAAGAAAAGAATTAATTGATGCAGGTCATACCTTTACTACTAAGGCTGATACTGAAGTTTTGCTTCACGGCTATGAAGAATGGGGAATGGATGGCTTATTGAAGAAAGTTCGTGGTATGTTTGCTTTTGTAATTTGGGATGACAATACCAAGACTTTATATGGTGCTCGTGACTTCTTCGGAATTAAGCCAATGTACTACTCAGACCAAAATGGTAAGTTAATTGTTGGTAGTGAATTGAAGAGCTTCTTAGCTTACCCAGGCTTTAAAAAGGAATTAAATACTGAAGCAGTTAAGCCATACTTAATGAACCAATATAATGACTTAAAGGAAACTTTCTTTAAAGGTGTTTACCGCTTCCCAGCAGGTCACTGGTTCGAATATAAAGATGGCAAAATGAAGACTCATCAATACTGGGATGCTAAGTATGTTGAAAATAGCTTAAGTTTTGAAGAAACCTTAGACAAAATCAATGAAGACTTAAAAGAAACTGTTGATTTATACAGAAATGCGGACGTACCAGTTGGTGCATTCTTGTCTGAAGGTATTGATTCTTCTTACTTAACTAGTTTACTTGATCCTGAAGATGTCTTCTCAGTTTCTTTTGATGATTCTACATATAATGAAGCATCAAAAGCTAAGGCACTTTCTGACTTACACGGCTGGAAATTCTTTGCAGATAAAGTTGATGCAGATGAAGCAATGCGCGACTTCCCAGAAATGCAATATCACATGGACGAACCAGATGCTAACCCATCTATTATTCCATTATGGTACTTGTGTAAATTAGCTAGAAAGCATGTTACTGTTGCACTTTCTGGTGAAGGTGCTGATGAATTATTTGCAGGCTACGTTAACTATGGAATGCATACCCATAATGATGTAATTAAGGTCTTTACTGCTGGCCTTAAGAAATTACCTAAGAAGAGTCGTGTTCGTTTAGCTCATAAGATTAAGAAGATGCCTAACTTCCCAGGTAAAGTCCATATGTACACTAACTTGGCAGAGCCAAGTGAATTTTATGTTGGACAATCTGTCATTTATGATATGGACTATCCAACTATCTTTACTTCTAAAGATGCTAATGGTATTTTGCGTGATAAATATAAGAATGATCTGACAGTTAACGGTATTTATCAAGAAGACTTTAAGAAAGTTAAAAATATTGATGAAGTTAAGCAAATGCAATATATTGATCTTCACCACTTTATGCTTAATGATATTGAGCAAAAAGCAGATAAGATCTCAATGGCTCACTCTCTAGAATTACGTGTGCCATATCTTGATAAGAAGATTGCAGAACTTGCTAACTCAATCCCAACTAAATATTTAGTTAACCGTCACGATACTAAATATGCTCTTCGTAAAGCATCTGAGAAGGTCTTACCAGAAG
>CAMFQH010000162.1:0-3816 GCA_945980025.1 uncultured Lactobacillus sp. | reverse complement strand
TGTAGAAAGCGTTTACAAAGTATTTACAAAAGATGGAGGAATCTCTATGAATATTGTGGGAGCTAGAATTGATGGACGGCTTGTCCATGGTCAAGTAGCTAATCTTTGGACTCCAAAACTTCAAGCGGATCGCATTATTGTTGTTGATGAAGAAGCAGCAAAAAGCGATATTCAAAAAAGTGGGTTAAGAATGGCTACACCTCTTACTACTCGTCTTAGTGTTTTACCAGCAAAGGTTGCAGCCGATCACTTAATTCATGATCGTTATGGTAATCAGCGAGTATTTATTGTCGCTAAAAAGCCAGTAGCCTTCTTAGATTTAATTAACTTAGGTCTTAAACTTGATACCTTGAATGTAGGTACCATGTCTCAAACTGATACTACTAAGCAAGTGACTAAGCAGATCAATGTTGAGGAAAAAGACGTTGAAGACTTTAAGAAAATAGCGGATAAGGGTGTGAAAATCACAGCTCAGTTAACTCCAAGCGATGATTCTCATGACTTTATGAAATTAATGAACGAAAAGATTAAATAGGAGGTTTAATTATGGCTTGGTGGCAAATATTACTACTTACCCTCTATGCTGGGTATGAAATTCTTGATGAATTACAAATTTATTCATCATTGAATACACCAGTTGGAGCTGGCTTGATTGCTGGTTTAATCATGGGTGACTTAAAAACCGGTTTAATTATTGGTGGTGCCATGCAACTTACAGTTTTAGGTGTTGGTACTTTCGGTGGTGCTTCTAAGATTGATGCAACTACTGGTACAGTTTTAGCAACAGCATTTTCTGTAAGTATTAAAGGAATGAGCCCACAAGTAGCTATTTCTTCAATTGCGGTTCCTGTAGCTGCAATCATGGTTCAATTGGACGTTTTGGCAAGATTTGCTAACACTTATTTTGCTCACAGAATTGATCACTTAATTGAAGAAAACAATTATAAGGGAATCGAGAGAAACTTCCTTTACGGTGCGATTCCATGGGCTTTATCTCGTGCAATCCCTGTCTTTATTGCTTTAGCATTTGGACGCGGCTTAGTTCAAACAATTGCTAACTCATTGAATGGAAACTTAAAGTGGTTAGGTACTGGTTTAACAGTAGCCGGTGCTGTCCTTCCTGCAGTTGGTTTTGCTATTTTGCTTCGTTACTTACCAGTTAAGAAGCACATCGCTTACTTAATTATGGGATTCACATTTACTACTTTATTCTCAGTTTTATTTACAAGCATTCAAACCTTAGGTACAGGTCTTCAAGCAGCAAATAAATCATTTACTGCAACTTTCAATGGCCTACCAATGCTTGCAATGGCTTTGATTGGATTAGCATTCGCAATCTTACACTACAAGGATGAAATTAGTGGCAAAGGTGGTAGTGGTAAAGGCGGAACAAAAGAAGCCACAACTACTACAGAATCCACTAATGTAGCTTCAGAGGGGGAAATCACCGATGATGAACTCTAAACCAACTTATAAATTAACAGATAAAGACTTTAATCAAATTAACAGACGTTCTCTATTCGGTTTCCAACTAGGTTGGAACTATGAAAGAATGCAGAATACTGGATATTTATTCTTAATCTTGCCACAACTTCGTAAGATTTATGGTGATAATACTCCAGAATTACAAGAAATGATGAAGACGCATGTTCAGTTCTTTAACACTTCTAACTTCTTCAACACTATTATTACTGGTATTGACTTAGCTATTGAAGAAAATGAAGGTGTTGAAGGTAAAGATACTGTTACTGGTTTAAAGGTTGGATTAATGGGACCTTTTGCCGCAATTGGTGACTCAATCTTTGCTGCATTGATTCCAACAATCTTCGGTGCCTTGGCTGCTTCTATGGCTTCTCAAGGAAACCCAGTTGGTGTATTTATCTGGATTGCTGCTCAAATTGCTATCTGTTTCTTCAGATGGAAGCAACTACGGTTTGCTTATGATAAAGGAGTAACTCTTGTTACTGATATGAGAGACCGTTTGAATGCTTTAACTGATGCTGCTACAGTACTTGGTGTATTTATGGTTGGTGCTTTAGTAGCTACGATGGTTAACGTTAAGTTTGCTTGGGTACCACAAATTGGTAAAGTTACCATGGACATCCAAAACAACTTAGATATGATCATTCCTAAACTATTGCCTGCTTTGATTGTTGGCTTTGTTTACTGGTTACTTGGAAAGAAGAAGATGACTTCAACTAAGGCTATCTTAATTGTTTTAGTTCTTTCAGTTATTCTTGGCGGTGTTGGTGTTCTTGCTAAGATTTAGCAGTAAATTAAAGGAAAAATATTATGACAAAAGAATTAGTGCTAATCAGTCATGGTAAGATGGCTGAAGAAGTTAAAAAAAGTGCAGAATTGATTATGGGTCCTCAAGAACATATTCATGTAGTATGTTTACTTCCAGAAGAAGGACCAGAAGATTTTGAAAAGAAGTTTCAAGCTACCATTAACGGCATTCCGGAAGAAGATTTAACAGTATTTGCTGATTTAATGGGTGGCACACCAGCTAACACAGTTAGTCGCTTGATTATGAGTGGTCAAGATATTCACCTAATTGCAGGGATGAATCTGGCAATGGTAATTGATTGGCTCAATAGTCAAATGATTGGTAATGATGCAGATTCTGTGGCTGCTGGTAAAGCAGGGATTGTAGATATTAATCAAATGCTTGCTAGCATTAAGAAATAAATACATTAAAGAAATAAAGAATGGCTCACGTTGGTAAAACTTACGCGAGCCATTTCTTTTTTATTGATGCTTAATCTTTAGGAAGTTTTAGGATAAGCTAATACGTATGAAGTATAAGTAAGATAAATACTAGTAAAGATTAAAGAAGTGAAAAAATGAGAAAATTTTGTTCAAAATGTGGAGCACCCTTAAAACCTGATGATCAATTTTGCTCAATATGTGGTACTCCTGTTGATGGTAACAGTAAACACGAACTGGAAAAAATAAATTCTATTAAGCAAAGACCACAAGTCAAAAGAAGTGAAATTCGTAATTCTAAGAGAAATTTCAAAACAAGAAATATTATTATCGGAGTAGTTATCGCTATTGTAGTGCTTGTTGCTGGAGGGTGGGCAATTTATCAACATGGCCGCTCTTCAGCAGAAAGCAAAATAATTGGTGGTAATGGCAGACTAACTACTGCTGAAATAAAAAAGATGCCAAATAAACAACTAGCTGCTTGGGCAATTCTCTACGCAGATAAAAAATATGGTAAAAAATGGGGAGAAGCAGCAGATGAATTAAGAAGTGGACATTTAACAATTAAGAGTTACTCAAGCCATAAATTTGGCGACTACGAAATTAGTGCTACAAATGGTAGTACTTTGTATGCTGTAAATAACCAAGTAGGATATCTTATTTCTAAAGATAAAAAAGAGATAACTTATGTCGGAAATAAGTCGAATTATAGTAATAGAGATGTTTTAGAACAAATTTATCCAGTAGTTAAATCTGAAAATACTGAAGAGAATGTAAGTAATTGGAATAATAATTTAACAATTGTTAAGGGAAAAGATCGTACTGCCTCTTCAAGTACAAAAAAATTTACGACTGAAGAAAAGAAAGACACTAAGGCAACTAAATTATGGTCGGATGAGCAGAGAGACAGGTTAATTAGTTATATGGATGAATTTGGTGATAAAATGCACCAACCATATTCGCATTATACTGGTAGCGGAAGTATAACAACTGCAGCTGGTCAAGAATACCCGAGTTTTCTATCAGAAGGAAAATTCAAATTGAGTTCAGGTGATAAGGATAGTCGTGATCCTGAAGATATGGATAGTATTAACCTCAAGTGGAATC
>CAMFQH010000161.1:0-3824 GCA_945980025.1 uncultured Lactobacillus sp. | reverse complement strand
GTTTTATCGCAATCTTTATTACCTTAAGAAAAAAGGCATAAAGCAAAATAAAACCATGGCTCGGTATGAGTCATGGTTTTTCTTTCATTCAAATTTCCAGTTAACTACACGCTTGAACTTTTCAAATGGAAGTAACGTAATTTGACCTAAATCATTACCTTCTGCAGGCGGACACTGCGCTTCAAAGGTTATACCATCATATTGACCTATATTATCTGCAATACCCGTGTGATTGAAGTGATTGCCGACATAAAGCACTAGCGCTGGGGCGTTAGTGCTCACCGTCAACTTATGCTTTCTAGAACTCAACGTTGCAGCTGGATTATTGCCATTCAAGATAAACGGATGGTCAATCCCATTGCGCAACTTAATTTGTGCATCATCGCTGGTGAGTGCATCCCCAATTCGCTTAGTCTTTCTAAAATCAAAGGCAGTACCAGCCACCTGCTCCATGCCGTGATTAGGCAAGCCGCTTTCATCAACTGGCAAGTAGTAATCTGCATTCAGCTGCAAATCCAGATCTTCGGCACGCTCGCCCAAGTTGAAGTAAGTGTGATTTACCGGATTGAAAATCGTCAGCTTATCACTAACTGCTTCTAATGAATAATGCAAAGTATTGTCATTATCCAATTCGTATCTAGCATGCAACTTCAAGTTGCCTGGATAATCGTTATGACCATCAGGATCAAATAAAGTTAAGTCTACTCTGCTATGTTTTTTATCACACGATGGTCTAAAATTCCAAACTTGCATGTCAGTGCCGACACCACCATGAATATGATTTTCACCATCATTTAGTGGCAATTGATGAATCTCATTGCCATGCTTCCATTGGCCTGCTCTAACGCGACCAGCAATCCGACCTACAGTACCACCTAAAAAATTACGCTCTTTAGAATAATCTGCTGGCTTTTTCAATGACAAAATCATATTTTCGCTATCGACTAGCACCTTTTCTAAGGTTGCACCATAATTTAAAACTTGAGCGACCATGCCATGATCATTTTCAAGGGTAATCTCACACAGGTCCTTGTTATTTTTTCGCCCATACTTTACAAAACTAGTTTTCATTTTTAATCCACATCTTCAGTCAAAGCTGTAATAAATTTATCCCAGCCTTTTTCACCATCTTCAGTATTCTTGAAGACACCTGCATCCTGCAAAACTTGTTCAAAGACTTCTACCAAGGCCTTTTCCATAATTTGATTTACATTATCCGTGGTAATCTTTTCTTTTACCTTAACTTGATCGGCCCATTCCTTGTGACTATCGGCCATCTTGTTGTCCTTACCAAGCCAGTACTTCTTAACTTCTTCAAGTTCGCTCTTAAGACGACCTGGCAAAATAGCACGACCCATAACTTCAATTAAGCCGATATTCTCCTTCTTGATATGCCACAACTGCTTGTGTGGATGGAAAATACCAAGAGGATAATCTTTACTTGTATTGTTGTCACGCAATACTAAATCTAAGACAAATTTCTTACCCTTGCGGTGCATGATTGGAGTTACCGTGTGGTGACGAATCTTACCTTCATAAGCATTAATCTTGCGCGCAGGATCAGAATATTGATCCCAACACTTAATAATCTTGGTACCAAGGTCAATCAAATCAAGTGAATTTTCACTAATTAAACGCAAATCACTCATTGGCCAGTCAACGATTCCAGCTTTCACATCAGGATATTGCTTAAAGCTAACTGGCTTCTTGATCTTGGTCTTCATCATTGGGAAAGTATGACGACCACCTTGGTAGTGTTCGTGGGCCAGCATTGAGCCACCAACAATTGGCAAGTCAGCATTTGAACCAACGAAGTAATGTGGCAACATCTTTTCAATTTCTACCAAATTAATTAAAGTTTGTTGATTGATCACCATTGGGATGTGCTTTTGATCAAGGAAAATGCAGTGTTCATTGAAGTAGGCATATGGTGAATATTGGAAGCCCCATGGCTTACCTGCAATATTCATCCGAATGATTCTTAAATTAGAACGCGCATTTTTACCATAGCCACCAACATAGCCTTCGTTTTCGAGGCAAAGCGCACATTGCGGATATTTCTTATCAGTGGCATGAGCAGCTGCCGCAATTGCCTTGGGGTCTTTTTCAGGTTTAGACAAATTAATAGTAATTTCTAAACCGTGACCTTTTGAGCTAGTGCCTGAGAAAACAACGTTCTTAGCAATGGCTTCCTTTTTAACGTAGTTGTTGTTCACGCAAAGCTTGTAGAGCCAATCAGTTGCCTTTTCAGAAGATCTTTCCATCTTTTGCCCAAAGATTTCATTAGTCTTGGATGGAGTTGGCGTTGCTAGGTCATATAGTTGATCATTCAGCACTTCGCGTGAAGTAACGTCGTCAGAAATCTTTTCATTTTTTACGGCAATATCGACTAATTGCTTAACAGCTGGTTGATCATTTTCTTCTTCATCATGGTCGCCAACTAAGCCGCGAATCTTGTTAATGACATAAACGCGATCAAGTGGCTGATATGCGCCGCTATTAATTACTTCGTCTGCAAATTTTTCAATAACTTTCATGTCTTACCCTTCCAAAATTAATTAAATTCTCTTGGTACCGTCAACGATTTCGGCATCGTAGAAGCTTGCGTCATAACCGATCTTGTCGCGGTAAATCTTACCAACGTTCTTCTTGAAGTTCTCTGCTTCACTCTTTTTAACAATGGCAATTGCACTACCACCGAAGCCGCCGCCGATCATTCTGGCACCTAAAACTCCAGGTTGCTTCCAAGAAGCTTCAGCTAAAGTATCAAGTTCCTTACCAGTTACTTCATAATCGTAATGTAGTGAAATGTGGGAAGCATTAATCAAACGACCCAGTTTTTCCAAGTCGCCATCTTTCATGGCTTTAGTAGCACGTAAAGTTCTTTGATTTTCACTAACGGCATGACGCGCACGCTTGATTTCTGTTTTATCATTAATTAAGTAAGCATATTCATCAAAGGTGTCGTTATCAAGTTCACCTAAAGACTTAATATCGAGTTTTTGTTGGAGCTTCTTGAGAGCATCATGACATTCACGAACACGGTCGTTGTAAGCAGAATCAGCTAAAGTATGAGGCTTGTTAGTGGCCATGATGATAATTTCGTAGTCGCCTAAAGCAAGTGGCATATATTTATATTCCAAGCTATTGCAATCAAGGAAAATAGCACTGTCCTTTTTACCCATAATGCAGGCAAATTGGTCCATAATTCCTGAATTCAAACCAACGAATTCATTTTCAGTTCTTTGACCCATTTTAGCTAAAGCAACACGATCAACATCTAAGTTGAATTCATCTTTTAAGATAATCCCCATCAGCATTTCAATTGCGGCACTTGATGAAAGCCCTGAACCTGATGGCAAGTTAGCCTTAATGTATAAATTAAATCCATGATCAATATTGTTGTATTTTTCACGCAAATAAGTGATCATACCTTTAAAGTAGTTAGCCCAGAAACGATCATCCTTTTCAACAGTTGTATCATCGATATCAAACTCAACGATATCTCCGTCAACATTACCTGAATATAAGCGAACTTTCTTATCGTCTCTTGGACCATAAACGCCATAGACACCTAAGCTGATTGCGGCTGGAAAAACATGACCGCCGTTATAGTCAGTATGTTCACCAATTACGTTAATTCTGCCAGGTGAGAAAAAGACGTCTTGACCTTTCTCGTTAAAAGTATCTTCGTAAGTTTTAAGTAATTCTTCTTTATTCATTTTTATTTACCTCAAATTTGTACTGTAATCGTTTTCAGCTACTAGTATATCTCTTTCGCTCTGTCTCTTATACACATCTCCGAGCCCACGAGACCGAGGCTG
>CAMFQH010000160.1:0-3845 GCA_945980025.1 uncultured Lactobacillus sp. | reverse complement strand
CTAATTCTTCATCAGTAAAGTTAGCTCTTAGTTTCAAATCATCTTGCTTCATATATTCATGAATCTTTTGAACCAAAGTTTGAGCTTTCTCGGTTAATTTAACTAACTTTTGTCTCTTATCATTGGGACTAGCAATTCGTTCAACTAATCCCCTCTTCTCCATTCGTTGAACCATGATGGTCGTAGTTGAGCGACGAATATCGAATTCTTGCTCAATTTCATTTTGACTAGCCGTGTAATTAAGCATATTTGATAAAAAATCGATTACGTACATTTGCGTACCGGTGATATTCAAACTAGCAGCAAAATGATCACGTTCTCGTTCAATTTGTGTTGTTGCCTGTTTAACTAATTTCTTTATCGGTTCCATGTGCTCCCTCTATTTATGTTAGGTGTCTAACATATAATAGATCTAATTTTGTTAGATATCAAACAAAATTATAATAAAAAAGAAAATTCATTTTCGAATTCTCTCTTTTTCTAACTAGAATAGTTTTATTACTTTTGCAGTTTTATCTCACGGTCAAACATGCTTTGCATTTTTTCACTAAAATTGTGAGCAATAAATACGATTGTAGCCTTGCTTTTTAGTAAATCTTTTAAAATAGAAATCGTAGCATTTTGATCAATAGCGCTCGTTCCTTCATCAATCAAAATAATATTACTGTCATGAATTTTAGCTCTTGCAAGTACTATTTTTTGACGTTGTCCACCTGAAACATTTAATCGATCTAGGTTGATCTCTTGATCTACTCCTTTTTTAAATTTCTGAATATCTTTTCTTAAATCAACTTCCTCTACCATTTGATCAATTTGATCATCTAATTTTGAATTAAACATAGTGATATTTTCAGCAATCGTAGCAGGAAATAGTCTTGGCTTCTGAGCAATGTAGCCTATTTTACTTAAATCAGGATTTACTTCTTGATCATCTTTATCAAAATAAGTGATTTTACCAGTGGTTGGTTTTAATTCACCTAAAATCAATTTGAATAAAGTGGATTTACCTGTTCCACTATCACCAGTTAATAATACTTTTTCACCCTTCTTTATTTCAAAATCAGGAAAAGAAAGGCTCTCTCCATTAGGAAAATTTAAACTCAAATCTTTAGCAGCAAATGAAGATGGAGCCCCAGTATTACTTGGCTTGTCATTTTCAACAGAAACACCATCTTCAGCAATATGTTTGTTAACAGGTTTTGTTGATTTAATTAGTCCTCGATAATTACCTAAATATTGCAGACCCATTGTCATATAATATTGCAAATTTTCAACAGTGGTAATTGTACCAAAAACAACAAGTTTATTCGTTATTAAAACAGCAGTAAATGAAAAGAGAACAAGCAATAAGACATTAGAAACTAAACCGTTCATTACAGCTAACTGTTGATTGGTCTTAGTTTGTCTTACTTTTGCTGCTTCAACTTCCTTGGCACTATCATTCATTACTTTAAATAACTTACCACCAGCAAGGTATCTTTGCAGTACGTTCAAGCCAATAAGCCACTTTCCAATTACATCCAAATATTTTTTAGTTGAATCAGAAATATCTGAAAAAGCTGACTGCATCTTTTTTTCTAACAATTTAGGTAGATATATAGATATTCCAACTAATACTATCGTTACTAGTAACAGACTCCAGTGAATCAGGAGTAAGACAATTACAGAAAATAGAATATAACCCACCATTTGAATAGAGTTAAAAACTTTCATTAGATAATTGTCATTAGTGTTCTTGATATCAGTAACTAATCTATTTTGCATTGCTGCCACTTGATGATCTTGTCCATCATAATAGTAATGTTTGATTATATCTGATCTAACTTTATGGTTGTATTCTTGAATTTGTTTGGTGGCTAAATATATGGCAAATGATTGTCCTAGCCCACCTATTCCTAAAATGATCACTTCAAAGATAGTTAACCATACCCATGGCAAAAACTGACGTTTAGACAAAGCCGTGATTTCATACATTAAAACATATGATTGTCCAATCGCTGTTAAAGGGATCAAAATATATGAAATGACGGCAAAAATAAAACAAAGTGGGTTTGTTTGATATAAAGCTTTAATCTTCATGATTTCCTCCCACTAAATGAATCTCCCGATCAAACATATTACGTAATTCTTGATCAAAATTGTGAGCAATTAATATTAATGTTGCATCTGATTTCAGCAGTTTTTCCAAAATCTTTTTAGTAGCCATACTGTCAATTGCACTGGTTGCCTCATCCATTAAAACGAACTGACTATGATGAATTTGCGTTCTTGCCAAAATTACTTTTTGTTTTTGACCACCTGATAAATTATCCGTATCTAAGTTTACATGCGTTGAAGCACCACCAGGGAATTTAGCTAAATCATCCTTTAGCTGGACATCTTTGACTACTGATTCAACTTGATCATCCAATTTACTATTAAACATAGTGATATTATTTTTAATCGTATCTGGGAAAAGCACTGAATCCTGAGCAATGTAGCCAATCTTACTTAAATCAGGTTTAATTGGATGACCTTTGGAATTTTTAAATAAAATTTCCCCCGTCTTTGGCTTCATTTGACCCAAAATTACTTTAAATAAGGTAGATTTACCAGTACCACTATCTCCTGATAAGAGTATCTTTTCGCCACGGTTAACTTGAATGTCGGGATAACTAATCTCTTCGCCTTGGTCGTATTTAACTGATAAGTCTTTAATCTCTAATTCTGCTAAATCCGGATCTGATTTTTCATTGGATTTAGGTACAGATTGTTCTAACTTTTTTATCTGATCATTAACTGCTTTGATGGACTTAAACTGAATTATTGCTTGTTCATATACAAAGAGTGCGTTAAAGATTTGACTAGCGAAACTAGCTGCAACTAAAGTTGCACCAATTGACAGGTTGCCTTGAAAAAATAAGATTCCAGCCCAAACTCCTAATAAAGTCTGTGAAGCGACATTAGTAAAATCACTAATAAATACAGAAAGAGACATTGTTTTAGCGCTTTGAATGCTACTGTCTTCAAAGCTTTGATCAGCGTTACCCATTGCTTTAAAAAGTGCTAAAAATGAGCTATATCTTCTTAACTCTTTCATCCCACCCATCCAATAGTCGATAGCTTTGAGTAATTTACTGTTTTCAATAGAAATTTGTTCATTAGCTTTATTAGTAGCCTTTTCCATAATCTTAGGTGTAAGTAAATTAATCACAGCCAATACTACAGTTAAAACTAACAGGCTCCAGTTTAATTGAAATAAAACGCCAATAATCATAATTAATGAAAAACTATTGCCAATAATAGTTTGCAGGGGCATAGCGTAGTTATCTGTCAGCATATCTAGATTATTACTAAGATCATTTTGCATTTCTGCAACAGACTTACCACCTTGAGCATAAAAATGAGCCACAATTTTTTGTCTTAATGAGCCTATATATTCTTGAACTTGTTTAGAGTACATAGTTTGAACAATTGCTTCAAAGACAACACTGAGTACACCCATTAAAACCATAATAAAGAAATAATAAAGCGTATTTTTAAGATTGTTCTTAAGCAAATAATCTGCAGCTGGCTTATAAAGATACCCAGACATAGTATTAGCTACTGCAACTAAGAATAGTAATACTATAATTAAACTGAATCTTTTTCGATTGCTTTTAAAAAGGCCTTTTAGGTTCATACTTCCACCCACTTTTGTTTTATACTTAGACAAAAATTCTTTAAGTTGATTTAATTATATACCATAAATATTAAAAAATAAAATTATTATTAAAGTTTGGAGCGAAATATGAATTTGATATTTTAAAATAAATCGCCGATTGTAAAATCAAATTGAACACTTTAGAAAAATAAAAAGTCCATTT
>CAMFQH010000159.1:0-3846 GCA_945980025.1 uncultured Lactobacillus sp. | reverse complement strand
GATCAGCCTCGGTCTCGTGGGCTCGGAGATGTGTATAAGAGACAGGTCCGTGTATGCTATAAAAATGGTTGCAGGCAAAGTTGAATCTGGATTATTTGGATCAGGAATATTAATTTTTTTCTCAATAAGATTTCCAATGGCTTTAAACTGATCTAATTCATCTGACAAACTCTGCCATTCTGTATCCATATCAGAAATAATATTACGTAATTCAGAATCTAGCATAACTACATATACTTTACTTTTATTAAGTGGCACTTTGATATCACTTATATATTTTTCGAAAATCTTTGCTGGATGTTCAAGCTCGTACATTCCTCTAACTCTTAAGTTGGTTCGCCCTAATTTGTCTACACCGTGGGCTCTGGCTAATTCTTTAGAATTTATAAGTTTTATATCTGAATTAGCTTCTTTTATTGATGATCTAATGCCGTTAATTATTTTTTTATAATAGTCATTATTTGGTACCATCGTATTTCCGTATGCAAACCATAAACTAATTAATTGATACTTTTTATTTAGATTTTTAGTATTTAAGTTTCCCACAGCATAAATGATAGGTTTTCGTTTCCAATCAACGTCTGGTTCATAGTATAGAGAATCTTTTGGATAATTTTGAGTGTTCCTAGTTATATAATCTTTGGGGTATGAACTATTTAAAGGGATAGTACTGTATGAATTATCATTTACTTTTTTAGATTCAACGCCTACCCCTCCTTGAACGATTAAGTCTGGAAAATGAGATGAATCTCCAGTCCAAGAAAGCAATTTTTTATATTCTTTTTCTTTTTGATCAGCATATGTGTATTGGAGAGCAGCATCACAAAACATATCCTTTATAAAATATTCAAGATTATCGCCTACTTGATTAGCAGACCCGTTGGATGTAAAAATTGGTGTTAATCTAGTTGAATTATGTTTGAGAATATTTCTAAGTGCTATAAGAACATTGGTTTTAGCTTTCATTTAATACCTACTTTCTATGCTTATTATTCTGTCACCAAAGTAAATACTGGCCAAGTCGTTTTTTATATGATATTCTAATATCCATAAGGAGATTGGTAACATGGTTAAAAGAGATAAACAATTTGTTTCTTCACTTTCTATGAGTGAAGACGAGGTTTCTTCTATATTAGATAAGAAAATCTTTGAAGAAAAGGAAAAGGCTAAAAAAAATCAAACTGTTGAGAGTCAAAAATTCGAACAAAAACTTTTTGCAAATACAAAATATGATCCTAATAAGATAAATATATTATCTCTTTTTAGTGGTGCCGGTGGATTAGATTTAGGGACTGAATTATCAGCAATTAATAATTTCTTCGGTAAAAGAGAATTTGAGGAGAGCTATAGAAATAAAGACATTTTTCATAAATATGCTAATGAAATAATTAATGTGGTTTATAGTAATGATAATTTCAGAGCGGCTAATTTAAGTTATAAAAATAATTTAATAGCGAATGGTGTTCAGGATACAAGGGATGTTAGAAAAGTAACTCATTTCCCAAAGAGCGATTTAATGCTAGGAGGCTTTCCATGCCCTGGTTTCAGCGCCGCTGGTCCAAGATTACTAGATGATCCTCGTAATTTCTTATATATTCATTATATTAGGGCGTTAATGGATTCTGAACCTTTAGTATTCATAGCAGAGAATGTTAAGGGACTTATGACTATGGCGCATGGTCAAGTTCTTAAGCAAATTAAGGAAGATTTTGCAGCTGCAGGTTATTTTGTAACTGCCCAGTTATTAAATGCCAAAAATTATTCAGTTCCGCAATCTAGGGAGCGTGTGTTTATAATTGGGGTAAGAAATGATTTGCATAAAGAATATCAATACGAATATCCTTTGCCTATAACTGGTACTTTACAGGCACCACTGGTAACCCTGAAGGAGGCTATTGGTGATTTACCAAAAAATCCCAAAGATGTTTTTGATAGTGATTATAGTTCAATATATATGTCAAGAAATCGAAAAAAATCTTGGAATGATGTTTCATTCACTATTCAGGCTTCTGGTAGACAAGCACCACAATATCCAGGTGGTGAGCCAATGAAAAAGGTTTCGAAAGATAAGTGGGTATTCCAAGGTAATTTAAATAGACGACTTTCAGTGAGAGAGTGTGCCAGAATACAGACTTTTCCAGATTGGTTTGTATTTTCTGATGGTAATAAGGGCAATGTAAAAGAAAATAACAAATTAAATGAACAATATAAACAAATAGGTAATGCAGTGCCTGTACTTTTAGCTAAATCTGTGACTTCTCCTGTGTTAAAATATTTAATTCATAAATTAGGAATATCAAAAAATATAAAAAAAGATGAATGAGGTTTAAAAACTCATTCATCTTTTTTTGATTCTATTAAATACTGAACAAGCGCAATACAATATGAAATATTTTCTTTTATTTGTTTGCTCCAAAAATGTACAGGTATCCAGTTGATTTCTCTTAATAGAATATCATCATGTTGATCTCTTAACTTTGTACGTTCGATTTTAGGTATCCAATATTCCCGATTTCGTTTAATTCTTTTCTTTTTTTCTTTCCAATTAAATCCATGCCAAAATTCACCATCTACAAAAATGGCAATTTTATATTTAGTAATTGCTATGTCTGGTTTACCAGGTAAAGCCTTATAGTTTCTTCTATATCTAATTCCTTTAGCCCAAAGCGCATGAGCGAGTACATCTTCTACCTTACTTTTGCCGTGAGATTGCAGCTTCATGTTTTTTGAAGTTTTACTATCAGTATTATTAAATTTATATGCCATCGTAAGTACAATATGTTAGCCATTAAAATATTAATTATGTTTATATATAAATGATAAAATTGAAAACTACTGTGTCAATAAGTAGATTAAAATATAATGTTTAATAGGTTATATAAGGAGTAGCAAATGCGTAAAGATATCATTATTGATCATGCTAAGATTTCGTGGATTCTTGATCACTGCCAGATCTTACACTTAGGTTTATCTAATAAAAATGGTAGTTACATTGTGCCTGTTCACTACGGCTATCAAGAAGACCTAGATGGTAAATACACCATTTACATTCATGGTACAGGTGACGGTGAAAAAGCTACTGCCTTAGATAAAGGAGAATCAATTGGTTTTGAAATAGACCATGAAAATTTGATTTATACACCACCACGCAAAGGTGATTTTGGTCCATCATTTATGAGTGTGATTGGTAATGGCGTACCACGTAAATTAACTGATCCTCAAAAAAAGTTGTTTGCTTTACGCACAATTATTCACCATTATGTGAATACCATTCCTGTAGCTATTTCTACTGAAGATGTTAAGAATGTCTCTACATGGGCGATTGAAGTGGAAAGTATTACGGGTCGTGTTCATAATTCAACAAAGAAATAGTCTGTGGCTTTAGGGATACCAGTGGAAGAACGTCATGGTAAGCACTATGAAGATGGTGCAGTAGTTTCTGATGATATTCAAAGCTTGATGATGAAACTAAGCCAGATGCAGAAAGTAGAGCTTCACATAAAGAGTAGAAGAAAACAAATAGCAGCATGAGAAAAATCTCGTGCTGCTTTTTTAGTATTAATCTACTGCATTACCAAATTTATGATCTTTTTTGTCGAACCATTGACGAGCAAAGTCGATTAAGGTTTTACTGTTGATGACTTTGATAATTCCTGTGCCTAATTTTTGTGCTTTAACTTCATTAGGAAATTCTTTTTCAAAAGCTTCACCTAATTCGTTGAAATCGTCATAAGAATCTAAATCTATGTTTTGATAATTTGTCCAAATCGTTTTTCCATCTTGGTCGATACTGGTTGCTGCAGAACAGGTTTCAGTTTTGCGATGAATCGTAGATTCTGCGTAGTG
>CAMFQH010000158.1:0-3851 GCA_945980025.1 uncultured Lactobacillus sp. | reverse complement strand
ACTTAAATAGACTTCGAAGTTGAGCAAAAAAGTTCAGCTTCGAAGTTTTTCTTTTGGCATGATTAAAAAATAGTTTCTTCTCCAGACATTTTTGTACTCTATTTTGTGATTTTTAATTTAAGATAAGTCATATTGCGGCTTTTTAGGCAAAAGCAAGATTTGGAGGTTGCATTAATAACTAATGAGACTACACTAAAGATAAATAGAAAGGAGTTAAAAATGAAAGGAAAGAAACAAACAGACTTAGAAAAAGCCGATATTAAAGATGTTTTGACTAATTTGGATGTTAATTCTCAAACTGGCTTAACTACTCAAGAAGCCAAAAATCGTTTAAGTAAGTATGGCACAAATGATATTACTGCTAAGCAAGAACCAATGTGGTTAAAGTTCTTGAAAAACTTCACTGGTCCAATTGCCTATATGATTGAAGTTGCCGCAATCGTTTCTGCTTTTATTAGGCACTGGGACGACTTCGCAATTATTCTAGCGTTACTATTGTTTAATGCCTGCATTGAATTTTGGCAGGAGAGAAAATCTTCTAATGCCTTGGCGGCACTGAAAAAAGGTTTGGCTCCAACTGCTAATGTAAAAAGAGATGGTAAGTTTGAAACCATCCCAGCTAAAGACTTGGTTCCAGGAGATATTGTAAAGGTTCGCTTGGGGCAAATCGTTCCAGCTGATATGCGTTTTATTAGTGGAGATTATGCTTCAATCGATCAATCAGCACTAACAGGTGAAAGTTTACCTGTGACTAAGAAGATCGGTGATGAAGCTTATTCAGGCAGTATTGTTAAAGAAGGTGCGATGACAGGTGTTGTAATCGCCACTGGTTCACATACCTTCTTTGGTAAGACTGCAAAATTGGTTGCTTCAGCCGGAAGCAAGAGCCGTGCTCAAGAAGCTATGTTTAAAATCGGCAACTATTTAATTGTTGTGGCCGTAATTTTAGCCGTAATTATGGTTGCCTTTAGAGTTTACAACGACATAGTTGCACATAACTTTGGTTTAAATACTGCTTTAGGGATTTTGCAATTTGTATTGGTTTTATTAGTAGCATCAATTCCTGTTGCAATGCCAACGGTCTTTTCAATTACGTTAGCACTAGGAGCACTTGATTTATCAAAGAAGAAAGCGATAGTTTCAAAGCTATCTTCAATTGAATCAATGGCTGGTGTTGATATCTTATGTAGTGATAAAACCGGTACTTTAACTGAAAACAAATTAAGATTAGGCAATACTATTTTGATCGAAGCAAAAGATCCGCAAAATGTTATTTTGATTGGTTCTCTTGCTTCAAATAAAAATAGTAATGACCCAATTGATAATGCTGTTCTTAAGGCATTAAAAGATAAGGGCAAACTTAATGAGTGGGCAACTGATAAGTTTATCCCATTTGATCCTGTAACAAAGAAAATTGAGGCCCATTTACATAATAAAAAGACCAACAAATCTCTTTGGGTAATTAAGGGTGCTCCGCAAGTTGTTGCAGCCTTAGCAACTGATGATAAGGTTAAAGATAAAGTTAATGAAATTACCGATAATTTAGCCCAGCATGGTTATCGTGCTCTAGGTGTTGCTGAAAGTACAGATGAAGGAAAAACTTGGACTGTACTTGGGATTTTGTCAATGTTTGATGCTCCAAGACCTGATTCCAAGAAGACAATTGCAAAATGTAAAGAGGAAGGCATTAGTATCAAGATGATCACTGGGGATGACACAGCGATCGCAATTGAAACTGCTAAGAAATTAGGTATGGGAACTAAGATTTACAATGCTTCTAAAGTCTTTCCAAAAGATTTAGATCCTAATAATGTTCCACCAAAAGTAGCTAAATTAATTGATGAAGCAGATGGATTTGCTAGAGTCTTTCCTGAACATAAATATGCGATTGTTAAGAGTCTGCAAAAGCAAGGCCATATTGTTGCAATGACTGGTGATGGTGTTAACGATGCACCTGCTTTAAAGCAAGCTGATTGTGGTACCGCAGTTGACGGAGCTACAGATGCTGCTAGAAACGCGGCTGCTCTTATTTTGACATCACCAGGCTTATCAGTAATTCAAACAGCTATTATTGAAGCTAGAAAGATTTTTGCTAGAATTACTAGTTATACCATTTATCGTGTGGCATTAACTATGAACATTATGTTCTTGGTTGTCTTATCATCGATTTTCCTTAATTTCCAACCACTGACAGCTATTATGATTGTAGTTATGTCACTTCTTGATGACTTACCAATTATGACGATTGCTTATGATAATACTTATATTAGTAAGAAACCAGTTAGATGGAATATGAAGAAGATTTTGACTACTTCATCAATTTTAGGTTTGTTTGCTGTAATTCAGTCAATGCTTTTACTTACAGCCGGCTGGTTTTCAGTTAAGAATCCAGGTGCAATCAATTTCTTTACGGTAAATAGCACTGGGCAGCTACAAACAATTATGTTCTTACAATTGGTTGCTGGCGGACACTTACTATTATTTGTTACTCGTCAAACACGCTGGTTCTTTGAGAGACCATTTCCAGCACAGATTTTGTTCTGGGCAATTGTATTTACACAGATTTTTGCAGCTTGCGCTTGTTACTTTGGCTGGTTAGTACCAAAGATCTCATTATGGATGATCGCCGAAGTCTGGATTTATAACATTATTTGGATATTCGTTTTGAATATTATCAGAATGTGGATTGAAAAAGTTTATAACAATAAGTCTGCAGCACATATTAAGACTGCTTGATCGTATTAGTAAAAGATGAGGGGTATTTAGTTATGAAGACAAAGCAATATCGTTACAGTAATAATATTTTTGATATTTAAAAAACTACAACTTTTATAGAGGATTCAAGTAAGGATCTTAAAAAGATTAAAAAGCAAATTAAAAAGAATGTGAAACGGATTAATAAGGCGCAAGCTAAGTTGTATGCTCGTCATGAATACAGCATTTTAATTGTTTTACAAGGTATGGATTCTGCCGGTAAAGACAGTATGATTAGACATATTCTTTCAGGTGTAAATCCAAGTGGATTTGATGTTGCAAGTTTCAAGCAACCAACTGCTGAAGAATTAGCGCATGATTACTTATGGCGGATTGATAAGAAGTTGCCAGCTCGCGGCCATGTTGGAATTTTTAACCGTTCCTATTATGAAGATGTGTTAGTAACACAGGTTCACCCAGAAATTCTGCTTCATGAAGATTTACCAAATGTTCATTCTTTGAATGACGTTGGTGACAAGTTCTTTGATAAGAGATATAAAGATATTCGTCACTATGAAAATTATCTTACTAGAATGGCTACGTAATTTTGAAATTCTTCCTTAACATTTCTAAAGAAGAACAAAGAAAACGTTTCATGGCAAGAATTGATACTCCAAGCAAGAACTGGAAATTATCTTCTTCTGATATTAGAGAAAGACAATATTGGAATAAATATCAAGCAGTTTATGAAAAAGCAATTAATGCAACTTCAACTAAGAAGAATCCTTGGTATGTAATTCCATCTGATGACAAGTGGTATTCACGTTTAATCGTATCTGATATTTTGACTAAGCGGATTGAAAAATTGCCATTAGCATACCCAACTATGTCACCAAAGCAAGAAAAAGACTTGGAGTTAGCTAAAAAATTACTCGAAGATGAAGGTAAATATTAATTAGATATTCATGTTGTTAGGCACGAATAGGGATGGTTATATCATGCGTATAACCATCCTTTTTGTTTTAAAAATAGCTCATGATTATTTAGATTATGAGCTGTTTCACTTATAGCGTATAATATTTATCAGTTATTATAGACTTCTTAGAAAAGAGATTGTATGGCAAAAGCAAGTACGACTCCAATGATGGAGCAATATT
>CAMFQH010000157.1:0-3856 GCA_945980025.1 uncultured Lactobacillus sp. | reverse complement strand
GATACATGCTTGATATTCGATGACAACTCTAATTTACTTACATTAATATCATAGTATTTCAACAACATTGAAAGTGAGGTAACCTCACAACCATTTGGTAAGTCTGGTAATTGATTTTCTAAGGGAACATTTAACTTCTGTTCTGGTTTTAAAGTAAGCCAATCATATTCATTTTGAAATCTTTTAAAATTAAATCCTAAGGCGATTACTCCAGCAGTAATTAACAATATAACTGTATACAGAATTCTTCTTCTACGCCGATATTTTCTAGCTCTATTTAATCTTTTCATGCTAAGTATTTTAACTATTATGTATTAAGTCTGTCAAAATGCATAAGAATTAAATAGAATTAACTTTAAATCCTTATCTGCTTACCTTAATAATAAAAAATCCCTCTAAATCAAGGTTTTAATGATACCAAGATCTAAGAGGGATTTTATTTTTACTTATTTACGTAAGTTTTTTCATCTAAATTATCAAACAAAGGGCTCTTCTCACCTGTATAAATTAAGTCTAATTTATACATTGCCCGCGAGGCAATGGTGTAAAGCAATTGAGTTTCATCTAATTGATGATAATTTTCTTTTGAAACACCCCAAGCAACTACTGCATCAAATTCTAGTCCTTTAGCAAGATAGGATGGCATTACTAAAGTACCCGGTACTAAACGCTGGTTTGCCGACCCAATTAAAGTTGCCTTAATCTTTCTTTCTTTTAATACTTTAGCAACTTCTTGAGCTTCAGCCAATGTCTTAGTAATAATTGCTGTTGTTAGCTTTTGTTCATCGTTTTCGGCCAATATATCTTCTAAGGCACTGTATTCTTTTTCAATACTATCGCGCTTGTAAAAGGCTGGCTTTGGACCACGTCTATCAAAAGCTTCAATCTTTTCACCTTGACGCAAAATTTGCTTAGTGAAGTTAGTTATTTCCTTTGTTGAACGGTAAGACTTGGTTAATTGAACAACATCCGTCTTTTCAGGATCAAACAATTTAGAGATTTGACTCAAAAGTGTTTTACTTTCATCTTTAGTAAAAATAGCTTGATTCAAGTCACCTAACATCGTGAACTTAGCTCTAGGGAAATTGTACTTAAGATATGCCAATTGGAATGGAGTGTAATCCTGAATTTCATCAATAAAGGCATAGCGCATTTCATAATCTGTTCTACGTCCAGTTACTAGATCATATAGGTAAAGGTAAGGAGAAATATCGGCCATCTTGATTCTTCCAGCCTTAAACCGCCCTTTAACATTTTCAATATGAGCATCCCACTCCTCTTGAGTAATGTCCCATTTACTTAAGTCAATTATCTTAGGAACGGCACGTAAAAAGCGTAAGTATTGTGCACGAATATTTAAAAAGCGATTCTGACAAATCTTGCGACTAACTTGCTTTAATTGATTAATTACAATCTTACGAGCTAAAAAGTGCTCTTCTTTTGCACTAGATTCAAATTCTTGATCTGGACGATCATACAGCTTATTTAATTGTTCTTGATCCAAGGATTCAATAGTTTTATCAACCCATGCCTTCTTAGTTTCAGGTTCAATTCTGCGGTTTAAGCTATTAATCAAAGCTTCTTTTGTAGCTTCAATTCTATTCCTTAAGTGGTAGTTTTCATTAAAGCCGTAGTAAATTTCCTTGATCTTTTCCTTATCAAAAAATGGTTTTTCCTTACTCTTAAAGTAAATGTTCTTAAAAACCAAACCATTCTTTTCAAGATGTTTAGCATAGCGAGTTACTGCATTAAAGAATTGCAATGAATTCTTCAAGTTAACAATCTTATCGTTTTGCTCATTATCTTCGAATTGTTCAAATAAGTTTTCAACGTTCATTCCGGGAACACGGCGAGAAACAAACTGCCAGTAAGTCATTTGAACCATATTCTGTTCTCCCATTTCCGGAAGAACATTTTTAACATAATCATTAAATAATTGATTTGGGCTGAACATAATAACATCGCTAGAAGTCAAATTACCACGGTAGCGATATAGTAAGTAGGCCACACGCTGCATAATGGCAGATGTCTTACCCGAACCAGCAGCTCCTTGAACAAATAAAAGATCAGCACTAGTATTTCTAATAATTTTATTTTGCTCACGTTGAATGGTAGTCACAATTGACTTCATCTGTGTAGATGATTTTTCATTCAAGACATTTAAGAGCATTTGATCCCCAATGGATTCATTGGTATCAAACATATTAGTAATCTTGCCATCTTTAATTAAAAATTGACGCTTCTTAGTCATATCAACAGTTTGCACACCATCTGGTGCATTATATGATACTTTTCCTAATTTTCCATCATAGTAAATAGATGATATTGGGGCACGCCAATCATAGATTAAAAAATGATCTTCTTTATCTGCAAAAGACCCTAATCCAATATAAATAGTTTCTGGTTCTTCATTAGGTTCTTGAAAATCAACTCTTGCAAAATATGGCTTCTTTTCTAAACGCTGCAAGGTCGATAATTGCTTAGCTGAATGTTGCCAGGCATTTTGTCTTTCAGCTAACATTTGTTGTTGCTGGTGAATAGACAAAGCAGTATCCATTGAAGTGGAATAGCCATCATAATCTAATTTCACATCATCAAAAAAGTGTGAGTTGATATTTTGAGCTTCATTTTGTGCATGTTCAATTGAATGATCGAGCTCTTTTTCTTTCTTTTTAATTAAGCCAAGAACATCATCTAAATGTTTTTGTTCTTTTTGTTGTTCAGTTTCTTTTACCAAAATTACGTCACCTATTTCTAGCATTAGTAAAAACGTTGCATACTATTTTATCATATGTATACGCTTTCTAAAAGAATTTATAATTTTCAGAAAGTCTCAACTGTTATTTAGTCTTTTCTTAAATAATTAGTTTTATAATTAAATAAAATTACATTGCGAGATGAGAAAGTGAAACGATTTTTTAAAACAATTCTAGTTCTAGCCCTCCTTTTTGTGGGGCTTGAGTTCGCCTATCAAAAAGCTGCTCCAGAAATTGAAAAAACATTTGGAACTAGAAATCCCCTCCCATATCTAACTGCAAAAGTACAACAATTTATTTCACCTGAAAAAATCCAAAATGATGATAAAAATGCAGACAGTTCTAAAGGACATACTTTTGACTCTAATACAGCTACAGTCTACATAGATCTTTCTGATCCAACGCTAAAACAAGCTGCGCTTGATGGAATTAATGTTTGGAATAATACAGGTGCCTTTAATTTTAAAATCACAAACGATAGAAATAATGCCAAAATCATTATTAAGTCAATGAACGATGGCGAAACAAATGCGGCTGGGCTAACGGATACTCAATACAACTCTTTAACTGGACATTTACTTAAGGCAACAGTTCGCTTAAATTCATATTATCTTTTAAACCCAAGCTACGGCTACAATAACGGACGGATTGTGAATACAGTTGAACATGAATTAGGTCATGCAATAGGATTAGGTCATAAAGACGGGATTGCAGTTATGTATCCCCAAGGATCTTTTTATACAATTCAACCAAGTGACGTCCAAGATGTTAAAAAATTATACCAAGAGCAATAAGAGCGACTCTCAACACAGAGTCGCTCTTATTTCATGTTTTTCTTTTTTAATTGACTTTGCTTTTTAAAATATGGAATCCAAAAGGTTATCACATAGCCAATTGCAATTCCAACAAAAGTCCAGACCATAATGTTTTTGACAAATAGGCCAATAAACAAACCAATTAAGCCAAAAATCCCAATAATAAATGATTGCTCAAGTTGTTTCATATTCCTTCCCTCATTTCTCTCTTAACTATAGCAAAGGTATATTATTATAAGCATATTTTTAGACTTAAACTGTCAGTTATTTTATACTATATTTCAT
>CAMFQH010000156.1:0-3917 GCA_945980025.1 uncultured Lactobacillus sp. | reverse complement strand
GAAAACTTTTCACTTTTAATAGCTTTAGTTTTGACTAATATTGAATGAATATGAATGATTTTGACGAAAAATGATTGAATTTATATCTGAAAGCGTTTATCATATTAAATGAGGTGATGATGAACGATGCTGACCGAGGAACGTCAACAAGCTATAGCAACCTATATTAATAAACACAGTATCTGTCGTGTTAATGAATTGTGTAAGTTGACTAAGTCATCAGAGTCAACAATTCGCCGTGACCTCATTGAATTAGAAAAGCGTGGCGTGATTGTTCGTGTACACGGAGGAGCACGCTCACTGCAAGATTATTCACGTGATGTTGAACAACAAGTGAGATTTAATCTTAATGTTGACAATAAACGTGAGATTGCACGTTTTGCTGTGATAAATCATGTTACTAATGGAGATCATATTTTTCTTGATGCTGGAACGACAACTTATGAAATGGTGCCATTCTTGCGAGAAGTTAATGATTTACATGTAGTTACTAATGGCGTTGATGTTGCACTAGCATGTTTAGACAATGGAATTCATACTCGCTTGTTAGGGGGCGAGGCTAAGCTTGAAACGCATGCAGTCATAGGCAATACAGCTATGAAGCAGCTACAAGAAATGAACTTTACAGTTTCATTTATTGGAGCTAATGGTTTAACAGCAGATGGCCAATTTACTACGCCAGATCCAGCAGAAGCTGGTATAAAAAAAGCTGCAATTAAGCAGGCTAAAGAATCTTTTATTTTAATGGATAGTAGTAAGATTGGTGCAGCAAATTTTGCAAGTTTTGCACATATCAATGAGGCAATACTCATCACTAACAATTTAAGTACAGGTAAAGAAAATATCTTACCTGAACAAATCAGAGTTGAGGAGGCTCGGTCATGATTTATACTGTTACAGTTAATCCAGCATTAGACTATGTTATGCAATTAGAAAAGGTGGAAGCTGGTAGTGTTAACCGTTCAAATGATTGTCAATTTTTAGCTGGTGGTAAAGGAATTAATGTTTCTCAAATTTTGAACCAACTTGATGTTGATAACACTGCTTGGGGATTTGTTGGTGGTTTTACTGGCAAAGAATTAGTTCGCCAATTAAACGTTAAAAAAATTGAAAGTGATTTTGTAACTATTTCTGACGATACCCGTGTTAATGTGAAAATTCATGCTCAAAAAGAAACTGAAATTAATGCGGCTGGTCCAAAGATTGATGCACAAGAAATTACTGCTTTTAAGGCGCGTTTGGATGATCTTAATGAAGGCGATATTGTTGTATTAAGTGGTAGTTTAGCACCAAGTTTACCAACTGACTTCTATGAACAATTATTACCAACTATCAGAGAAGCTGGTGCTGAATTTGCAATTGATACTACTGGGGAAGCTTTACTTGCAACTTTGAAGTACCACCCATTAGTTATTAAGCCTAACCATCATGAATTAGCAGCTTTATTTGATACAAGCTTTGCTAATGATCAAGAAATGCTTGAAGCAGCTAAGAAACTTTTAGACATGGGTGCACAAAACGTCATGATTTCTATGGCTGGCGACGGTGCATACTTAGTAACTAAGGATCATATTTACCATGCAAGTGCTGCTGTTGGTACTGCTGTTAACTCAGTTGGCGCTGGAGATTCAATGATTGCCGGCTTTGTAGGTACTTACTACAAGACTCATAATGTTGTTGAAGCATTGAAAGTCGGATCTGCTTGTGGTGGTGCTACTGCATTTACTGAAGATATTGCAGTTAAGAGTCAAATTGATGCTGTTTTACCACAAATTACAGTTGAAGAAGTAAAGTAGTTAAAACTAAATAATACAGTTAGGATAGGGAGTTATTTTCATGAAAATTGAAGATCTTTTAAGTCCTGATTTAATGATTATGGATCTGAAGGCTACTACTCAAGAAGAAGCTATTAAAGAAATGGCTGATCTTGAAGTAAAGCAAGGTGTTGTAAATAACGAAGAGGAATTCATTAAATCAATCTGGGCTCGTGAAAAAGAATCAACAACTGGTATTGGTGAAGGAATCGCCATGCCACACGCAAGAAACAAGTACATTAATCGTGCCGCTGTTTTATTTGCAAAAAGTCCTAAAGGAATTGATTATAAAGCTCTTGATGGACAACCAGTTCATTTATTCTTTATGATTACTGCACCAGCCGGTGCTGATAACACACACTTACAAGCTTTAGCTAAGTTATCAAGTTTACTAATTAATCCAGATGTTGTTAATGCTTTAAAGGCAGCAACTACACCAGAAGAAGTTATTGATATCTTTAAAAAAGCAGAAGCTGAAAAGGATGCTCAGGACAAGGCCGATGCCGAAAAGAGAAAGGCCGAAGCTGCAAAAGAAGCATCTAAGCCTGCTAGCGAGCAAAAGCCTTTAATTGTTGGTGTTACTGCATGTATCAATGGTATTGCACACACTTACATGGCTCAAGAAGCTTTAATTAAGGCTGGTAAAAAATTAGGCGTTGATGTTCGTATTGAAACTAACGGTTCTGAAGGTGTAAAAGATAAGCTTACTCCAGAAGAAATTAAACGAGCAAAAGGTGTCATCATTGCCTCTGATAAAAAAGTTGATATGCCACGTTTCAATGGTAAAGAACTTATTATGAAGCCTGTTGTAGATGGTATTAATCATCCAAAAGAGTTAATCGAGGATATCTTAGAAAATAAGGCTCCAATTTACCATGCTGATAGTAGTGCAAGTTCTAGCGATAATGATGCAAAAGAAAAACAAGGTTTGTGGGCATCTATCTACAAGAACTTAATGAGTGGTATTAGCCACATGCTTCCATTCGTTATCGGTGGTGGTATCTTAATGGCCATCTCCTTTATAGTTGAAAACTATATGGCTGGTGGTGCTAAGAACCCTGCATTTATTTTCTTAAATAGTGCTGGTAACTTAGCCTTTGCATTTATGGTTCCTGTATTAGCTGCTTATATTGCTGAATCAATCGGCGACTTACCTGCCTTGATGCCAGGATTTGTTGGTGGATACATGGCAGCCATTGTTAACGGTACTAACGGCTTACAAGTTAACGCACAAGCACATGCTGTCTCTCCAGCTGGATTCTTAGGTGGTATCGCTGCAGGTTTCATTGCTGGATATATGATGATTGGATTGAAGAAGTTATTTGCTAAACTTCCAAAATCAGTAGAAGGTATGAAGCCAATGTTGCTTTACCCAATTTTGGGCTTGCTTTTCATTGCTTTGATTATGTTCTACATCATCAACCCAATCTTTAGTTCAGTTAACTTTGCTATTACCCACTTCTTGAACAGTATGGGTACTGGTAACCTTGTAATTTTGACAATGATCTTAGCTGGTATGATGGCTATCGATATGGGTGGTCCTTTCAACAAGGCTGCTTATGTCTTTGCTTCAGGTGCATTTGCTAACGATCCACATTCTGCAACTGCTGCAGTTATGATGGCTGCTGTTATGGTTGGTGGTATGATTCCTCCATTTGCTACTGCAATTGGTACTACTTTCTTTAAGAACCGTTACACTAAGGAAGAACGTCGTGCTGGTGTATCAAACTGGATTTTAGGTTTCTCATTCATTACTGAAGGTGCTATTCCATTTGCTGCAGCTGATCCAGGTCGTGTAATTCCTTCCTGTGTAATTGGTTCAGCAGTTGGTGGTTTACTTGTTGGACTATGGCATATCCAAGTACCAGCTCCTCACGGAGGACTATGGGTATCTCCATTATCTAACCACATTTTACTTTACTTCGTAGCTACAATTGTTGGTTCAATTGTAGCTGGTCTAATTATGAGTTTCTGGAAGAAACCTGTTTCTGAAGACCCGGATGAATAAAAGCAATTAATTAAAAAAGTAAGATTCTGAAAAAATTTAGAATCTTACTTCTGTCTCTTATACACATCTGACGCTGCCGACGAAGGCTTAGGTGT
>CAMFQH010000155.1:0-3965 GCA_945980025.1 uncultured Lactobacillus sp. | reverse complement strand
TTTTTGTCTGAATAAATAAACTAGTCTTTCTTTTGGTTTACCAAAATTTCATCGATTAAACCATAGTCTTTAGCTTCTTCAGCAGACAAGTAATTGTCGCGTTCAGTATCCTTAAGGATCTTATCAAGAGGTTGACCAGTGGTTTCATGTAAAATTTGGTTAAGTTTTTTACGACTCTTTAAAATTTCATTAGCTGCAATTTGAATGTCAGTTTGTTGACCTTGTGCACCACCTAACGGTTGGTGAATAAGAACTGTTGAGTTTGGTAATGCAAAACGTTTACCCTTAGTTCCACTAGTTAAAAGGATGGAAGCCATAGAAGCAGCCATACCAATGGCAATTGTAGATACGTCTGATTTGATAAAGTTCATTGTATCCATAATTGCTAATCCAGAGGTAATAACACCACCTGGAGAATTAATGTAAAGAGAAATATCTTTAGTGTTATCTTGTGCATCTAAGAATAAAAGTTGAGCAATGATGGAATTAGCCATTTGGTCATTAATTTCACCACTAAGCATAATGATTCTATCTTTTAATAATCTTGAATAAATGTCGTAAGCACGTTCACCACGTGCAGTTTGTTCAATAACTGTAGGTACGAGCATTAATTTTACCTCCTAAACAAAATTAGCACTCTAATAAGTACAGTGCTAATTAAATCACTTACTTTTAATCATGTCAACTGATCGAGCTTAATTTTATGTAGAAAAAATGACCGATATATTTTTTATATCGGCCATTTGTAATTAATCCATTAGTGGATTATTACCATCTTCTTTTTTCTTGATTGCTGGTAAAATCAATCCTAAAGCGATCAAGATAATTGGAGTAATAATATTAAGGAAAAGTGTAAATGGATCAGGAGAGTAAAGTCCTAAAATACAACATGCAGCTGTTACAATGAAACACCAAATTCCGGCAGTATACGCAAGACCTTGATTTTTTGTCATTTGATAAGAAGTATCAAATTTTGTTTGATGTTTTCTAAGAGCAATATAAGCTGCAAATACCCATAAATAGCGCATTGGCATTGTAGTAGAATTTAACTTAACTAATTGTGCCATAACAGCTTGTGCATCTGGTAGTAAAGCTTGAGCTGCAATTAAACCACCGGAAAGGATAACGACCATCCAAATGCCGTTGATATATGCTCCATGTTTATTAACTTTAAGGAGTTTCTTAGGGATGAAGTTTTTAGCTTCTTTACTACCTAATAACATTCTAAGTGGAGCATCGATACTAATAACTAAGGTAGAAAATTGTCCAATAACGTTACACCATGAATAGATATACATAAACAAGCCACCAACATGGTAATATTCACCCAAACGCTGGAATGCCATATAAGCACCGTTTGAAATATATTCATTTAAATTATTGTTAACAATCTTAGGATCAAACATCAAAGCCATGGCAAATGTTCCTAAAATAGCAGAAATCATAACCATAATAGCAAGAGCCATCATTGCTTTCGGGAAGTTTTTTGAAGGGTCTTTAACTTTATTTACATAGGGAGATATTTTTTCACATCCACCAACGGCAAAAACTAGAATTGAAAGAGAAGTTAAATACTTAAGATTGAATGTTGGCATTAAACTTTTCCAATTAAAGTTAATTGAATAATATCCTGCGTGAGGGTTAATTGCTGGAGCAGCAAACATCATAATTATAAACAAAATAGACATGATAAACATTGATGATCCAGCAATAGTGGCTAAACTTTTAAGAACAGGAATTCCTTTACTAGTGACCCAGCAGAAAAATAGGAAAACAACTAAAGTAGCAAGTTGAGTCCAGGCCGTTGGGAGACCATCATACCATTTGGTATTTCCAAAAATTCCCCAAGCCATCGCTCTTAAGCCGCCGGTACCTTTACTGGAAATATAAACGACGTGACAAGCCCAATAGGTCCATCCGGCATAATATGCCCATTTTGCACCCATGGTCGCATTAACCCAAGATGAGACACCACCATTTGCATTTTTAAAGGTAGCGCCTAATTCTCCAACCATTAATGCATAGGGAACAAAATAGAGTAAAAACATTAGAACCCAGCTGAAAACGACCTTAGTACCATCGAAGTAAACATAACCATTTACAACATTGCCAAAGCCCCAAACAGTTGAAAATGCCATCATTGCCAGTGTAGGCCAAAGCATTTTTTTGGCATCAGACTTTTTTTCTTCTTCGATCATAAAATAACCTTTCTGTCTATGTACATAATTAATACCAATTTTAATTATAACGAAAATGCTTACAAATGATAGGCTATTTCTAAATAAACCGAGTAATTAAATGATACAAAAAAAGGAGCCAGCATACGCTAGTTCCTTTTATGCGCCCCCTGAGAGTCGAACTCAGATTTTAAGAACCGGAATCTTACGTGCGATCCATTACACTAAGGGCACGACAAACTAAAATAAGTATATCAGAAAATGTAGAAAGTACAAATTAATTATTCTGAATGATATATCTTGAATTTAAAAAAAGATATTGCTATACTAAAAACTGTCGAGAGAGAAATGTGAATTGAAATATAGTTAATTCGCGTCTCTCTAATATTTTTAAGCTTTTTGGGTCGCTTACCGTCATATGGCGGTATCGCTTTTGACCCAATAGAGGGAGCGAGCAATGGACTCGGATTTAACCTTGTTGCAAAGCTTAGTTCCTGATGTTTTAAAAATAATTCGGCAACGTTTTCTTGTTCTTGAACAGATTTCGCTGTTAGCTCCAGTTGGGCGAAGAGTTGTTGCTAAAAAATTAGGATTAAGCGAGCGCAATGTGCGAACTGAAACTGATTATTTGCGGCAGTTAGGACTCATTAATATCCAGAGCTACGGTATGGAATTAACTGATAAAGGAAAGAGAACTTTAAAGGAAGCTGCTCCTTTAATCGATCGTTTGTTTAATGCTAGTCAAACTGAAATTGAATTGGCACAAAAATTAGGGATCGATCGAGCTATTATTGTTCCTGGTGACATGGATCGACAAGAGCGCGTTGTTGACTTAATGGGTGAACAACTTAACTCTGCGCTTGATTTACTTTTACCATTAGGAAAAAGTATTATTACTGTTTTAGGTGGTACTACTGTGGCGGGAGTAGCCCATCATCTTTCTCCTAAATTAAGCCGCTATCGGGATTTGTTATTTGTTCCCGGAAGAGGAGCAGTTGGAGAAAGCGTTGAAATCCAGAGTAATACTGTTGCTCAGATGATGGCATCTGAGACAGGTGGAAAACATAAAGGGTTATATTTACCTGAAAATGTTTCATCTGAGGCCTTGACTTTATTGCTTCAAGACACAGATATTGCGAATGCGATTTCAAACATTTATAATAGTGATATGGTGATACATGGAATTGGTAGAGCAGATGTCATGTCAAAAAGACGTGGCTTAGATGTAATGACTAGTTCCAAGCTTCGAAATGATGGAGCTGTGGCCGAATGTTTTGGGTATTTCTTTGACCAACAAGGTAGACTTGTAAAACGTATCCCACGGATCGGTCTTCAATTAGAAGACTTAGATAAAATACCTCATGTATTTGCAATTGCTGCTGGGGCTAGTAAAGCTTCTGCAATTGTAGCTTACATGCATCATGCTCCTAAACAAACGTGGTTAATCACGGATGAAGGAGCCTCAAACTTGGTTTTAAAGGGGAAGTAATTCCCGTTTAAAATAAATTGTTACTTACATATTTCCTAAGGAGGAATATAGGATATGACAGTTAAAATTGGTATTAACGGTTTCGGCCGTATTGGTCGTTTAGCATTCCGTCGTATTATGGATTTAGGCGAAAAGTCTTCAGATATTGAAGTTGTTGCAATCAACGACTTGACTACTCCAGCACTTTTAGCTCACTTACTTAAGTACGACTCAACTCATGGTACTTTCAACCACGAAGTTTCAGCAACTGATGACTCAATCGTAGTTGACGGTAAGAAGTACCGTGTTTACGCTGAACC
>CAMFQH010000154.1:0-3972 GCA_945980025.1 uncultured Lactobacillus sp. | reverse complement strand
CCAATTGTAGAATCTGGTTTTAACGGTATTTTTGTCGTTTCTGCTAATCCAGTAGATATTTTAACTACTTTAACTCAAAAATTATCTGGTTTTCCTAAGAATAAAGTTATTGGAACCGGTACCTCCCTTGATACTGCGCGTTTGCGTGTAGCTTTATCACATAAGACTGGTGTCAATGTGGATCATATTGATGCTTATGTCTTAGGTGAACATGGCGATACATCTTTTGAAAACTTTGATGAAGCAATTATTGACCATAAGCCTCTTCGTTCTTATAAAGAACTAGATGAAGAAACCTTAGTTGAGTTAGAGACTGATGTTCGTAAAAAAGGTGGTAAGATCATCGCTAATAAAGGAGCAACTTTCTATGGTGTTGCAATGTGCTTAACGCAAATTTGTAAGTCAATCTTAGAAAATAAGGCTCTAGTAATGCCACTATCTGCACCAATGAATGGGGAATATGGTATTCATGACCTTTACTTAGGAAGTCCAGCTGTAGTTACCGCTAATGGAATTAGCGACGTGATTGAGCTCCATCTATCAGAAGATGAAAAGAAGAAAATGACTTATTCAGCAGCTAAGATGAAAGAAGTTGTTGATGGGATCGACCTTTAAGCAATAATTTTAATAATTAAAAACGTCTTGTACTTAAGTTGAGAGTGCAAGACGTTTTTTGTGTGATAAAATTTTAAAGGTATGATATTTAATCAAAGTTTGGGGACTATGAAAGTGAATAGTAAAGAAAGTAAAAATGAACGTGTAAATCAGCTCCATCATCAACATACTTTATCGCATCATCATCATATGCGAATTCGGTGGCAGGAGTTTTTTACTAGTGATAATATTACACCTGCTAAAAATGCGACTTTGGCCGAACGATCGGTAATTGTAGGGCATATTGGGATGATGCTTCTCTCTTGTGGGACGGGAGCTTGGCGTGTAAGATCAGCAATGAATACAATTGCTCGCTGTTTAGATATGACATGCAGTACGGATATTGGGCTTGTTTCAATTGAATATACTTGTGTTGATGCAGATGGTAAGAGTTATACGCAGGCGCTAAGTTTACCATCCACAGGAGTTAATACGACTAAGCTAGACCGTATGGAAAATTTTGTCAGTCAGTTTAAAAAAGATAATGGAAATTGGACAATTGGTCAAATTCATAATCGATTAGAAGAAATTTCGACAATGAAATCGCAATATGCTCCATGGCAAGTTGGTTTAGCTTCTGGTCTTGCATGTGCAGGATTTATTTTTTTACTAGGCGGAGGAATTTTTGAAGTTATTTGTGCATTTTTAGGTGCAAGTTGTGGAAATTACGTTCGCCGAAAAATGATTGATCGTCATCTAACTATTTTAGCGAATATTACGGTTGCAGTTGCCGTAGCTTGTGCGGTATATGTAGGGAGTTTTTACTTAATTAGATTATTTTATCCAGTCAGTCTGCGACATTTGGATGGATATATTGGAGCAATGCTCTTTGTGATTCCAGGTTTTCCATTTATTACATCTGGACTAGATATTTCTAAGCTTGATATGAGATCAGGTTTAGAGAGAATGGCTTATGCAATCATGATTATTGTTGTTGCAACTGCAGTTGGTTGGGTAATGGCTTTGATCTTAAACCTGCATCCACAAAACTTTGAGAAATTAGGACTAACACCATTAGTTTTAACTGTTTTAAGATTAGTTGCTAGTTTCTGCGGAGTTTTTGGCTTCTCAATTATGTTTAATTCTAGAATTCCAATGGCAACTGTTGCCGGGATTTCCGGAGCTATCGCAAATACTTTACGTTTGAGTTTAGTTGATTGGTCAAATGTTCCACCAGCTGTGGCTGCTTTTATTGGAGCCTTTGTTGCAGGAATGTTAGCTTCAATTATTAGACGTAAAACTGGTTTTCCGAGAATTGCTATTACGGTGCCATCAATTGTAATTATGGTGCCGGGATTATATATGTACCGAGCTATGTTTAACTTAGGATTAACGTCATTAAATGCAGGAGCCTTATGGATGGTTCAAGCTTTAATGATTGTAATTTGTTTACCATTAGGTTTAATTGCAGCTCGTATTTTAATGGATAAAGACTGGCGACATGCCGGATAGATTTTTATTAAAAAGTTGTCATGGAATTTAAACTATGACAACTTTTTTCGTATAATTAATAGAACAAGAGAATTAAAGAGTGAGTGAAAAATGCAAAAGAAAATATTATTGCTTTCAACGGGTGGAACAATTGCGTCAGTTGTTTCAGAAGCTGGGTTAGTGCCTAAAGAATCCGGTGAACAGTTAATCAATATGTTAGGGGAACTACCTTATGATATTACTGTCGAGGATATTCTCCAACTTGATTCATCTAATATTCAGCCTGAAGAATGGAAATTGATTGCTGAAAAAATTTATGAAAATCGAAATAAGTATGATGGGATTGTAGTATCTCATGGTACTGATACCATGGCCTATACAGCATCGATGCTTTCTTTTATGCTGCAAAATATTAATATTCCAGTTGTTTTAACTGGAAGTCAGGTTCCAATTAATGTGGTACTGAGTGATGCACCAGATAATTTGAAATTAGCCTTTGCAGCAGCTGCTAGTTGTCATCCTAATATTTATTTAGCCTTTGATCGAAAAGTTATGCTGGGATGCAGAAGTGTTAAAGTAAGAACGATCAATTTTGATGCTTTTGAAAGTGTTAATGTACCACCAGTGGCTCGGGTAACATCTGATGGTTTGGTATTTTCTAAACAAAAATTACCTAAAAACACAAAAGAAACAACTTTAAACACTAATATTAATCCTCATGTTTCTTTAGTTAAACTATTCCCGGGTTTTGATCCGAATTTGCTATTTGCAATGGTCGAAAGCGGATGTCAAGGAATTGTAATTGAAGCGTATGGTTTAGGCGGGATGAATTATATCCGAAGAAATATGGTAGCTGCAATTGGAAAGTTGATTAGAAGAGGAATACCGATTATTGCGACGAGTCAATGCTTATATGAGCGAAGTGATCTTACAAAATATGAAGTTGGGAGAGAAGCATTGCTTGAAGGAGCGATTAGTGCTCGGGATATGACTTCAGAGAGTGCGATTACTAAACTGATGTGGGGATTAGGCCAAAACTGGGATGTTCACCAGATTTCTGATTTTTTTAATACTGATGTAGCTGGTGAGGTAACGATTGAAAAAGACGACAATTTACAGATAGATTAATTTTTTTAAGGATGCAAATGAAGGAAAACTTTAAACAACCAATTGGCTTAACACAAGCAGAAGTTGAGCAAAGAATTAAAGAGGGAAAAGTTAACCGAGCTGTTAATGATCAAGCTAAGACTACCTGGCAAATAATTAAAGAAAATACATTTACGTATTTTAACTTGATATTTTTAGTATTAGCGATCTTGTTAGTGATTGTTGGAGAATACAAGGATTTAACATTTTTACCAGTTATTATCGCAAATATGATAATTGGGATTGTCCAAGAATTACGTGCAAAAAGTGTTTTAGACAAATTAAATGTTATGAATACAACAAAAATAGCCGTAATTCGTGATAAAGAAGAAAAAATTGTGCCAATCGAAGATCTAGTTTTAGGGGATGTAATTGTACTTAAAACAGGGGATCAAATTCCTGCGGATGGGCAAGTTATTTCTGGAACATTACGAGTAAATGAAGCATTGCTAACTGGTGAAGCCGATGAAATAGAGAAAGATGTTGGCGCAGAGTTAATGTCTGGAAGCTTTGTAGTTGCAGGAAAAGCTTATGCGCGGCTTGAAAAGGTTGGTAAGAATTCTTATGTTTCTAAGCTAACTTTAGAAGCTAAAGCGATGAATTCAAAAGAGGGCTCTGAAATGGTGCGCTCAATTAATCGATTGATTAAATGGGTTGGAATCATCATCATCCCCTGTGGAATTGCCCTCTTCATTGTTGCCCGTTATGTAAATCATTTAAATTTAGCGGACAGTATTGTCT